>CANMZY010000021.1:0-17914 GCA_947502425.1 Verrucomicrobiales bacterium | reverse complement strand
TATTACAAGACCTGGCAGACCTTCGCCGTGCTGCTCCCGTGCCGCAGCGTGGGTGTGATGGGCGACGAGCGCACCTACGATTTCACTATCGCCATCCGTGCCGTGGAATCGCAGGACGGCATGACCGCCGACTGGGTGAAGCTGCCCTACGACCTGCTCGAAAAACTTTCCACCCGCATCATCAACGAGGTGAAAGGCGTCAACCGCTGCGTCTTCGACATCACCAGCAAGCCGCCGGGGACGATTGAGTGGGAGTAAGCCTCCGCCGTTTTGGACTGCGGTGGCAAGTCCGACGCGACACCGCTCTGGAAAACGGGCGCCGCCCTTGGCTTTCGTTGGTGTTTCCCGGACTCGCCCGGATGCGCCGGTTCAAAATCCCCGGGTCGGAACTTCATGAGAATGTCTCCATATTGTGGCCGGGTTGCTACCGCATCCCGGCCGATGGGGACATTCTCATGGAGTTTTGACGGTAAAAACTTTTCAAGGAAGATTTGCGGGAAGATTTGCGGGCTTGTTGCACGGGGAACGATGAAGTAATCTGAAGGAATGATACTTCTGGAACGCATCACAGTCGATGCCGGGCAAGTGCGGCGGACGGCCCTGTATCCGCGGGTTGCGCATCCGCGTGACTGACGTTCTCGGAATGCTGGCCGAGGTCGTGTCCCACGAGGAAATCCTCCGCGACTTTTCCTACCTTGAACCCGACGACATCAAGGCGGCGCTCGCCTACGCCGCCCGCCAGTCCGACCACGCGGTCTTGCAGGCAGCGTGAACTTCCTCGTTGAGGCACTGCTCCCACCCGCGCTGGCAAACTGGATGGTCAGCCACGGTCATGTGGCCACGCATGTCTTCGACCTCGGTTTGCAGGACGCCGATGATCCCGTGATCTGGGAGCGCGCCCGCCGCGAGCAGGCCGTCATCATCAGCAAGGACGAGGACTTCGTTGACCACTGGCTTCTGAGCGACCGGCCCGTTCCCTTGGTTTGGATTCGGAAAGGGAATTGTTCCAACCGGGTGTTGCTCACCTGGCTCGAACCGCTGTGGCCTGAGGTGGTGAAACGGTTGGAGCAGGGAGGGAAGCTCATCGAGCTGAGAGTCTAAATTCTTGCCCGATTGGAAACCGTTCTTTCCTCGCGTCGAATCCGATGCTCACGGAGCGGCTTCCCCGATCCAGAGCTGCGCTGCTCGCAGCAGTCCAGAGAATGCGGCGTTCCGTCTCAATCAATCAGCCGCCGCGTCAGGCCGCCATACGCGTCGATGCGCCGGTCGCGCAGAAATGGCCAGTGGGTGCGGGTCACATCCACTTTCTTCAGATCGATGGGGACGATCAGGTTTTCCTCGCGGTCGGCGCTGGCCTTCGCCAGAAGTTGGCCGCTGGTGCCGGCGACAAAGCTCTGCCCCCAGAATTGCAGACCGTCGCCGCCCACGGGTTTTTCGAGGCCGATGCGGTTGATGGAGGCGACGTAGCAGCCGTTGGCCACGGCGTGGCTGCGCTGGATGAGTTCCCACGCGCCGTGCTGGTTCGCGCCGTATTCTTTTTTCTCGGACGGATGCCAGCCGATGGCGGTCGGGTAAAACAGGATTTCTGCGCCTTGCATCGCGGTGAGGCGCGCGGCTTCGGGATACCACTGGTCCCAGCAGATGAGCACGCCAATCTTTGCATAGCGCGTCTGCCAGGCACGGAAGCCGAGGTCGCCGGGCGTAAAATAAAATTTCTCGTAGAAGAGCGGGTCGTCGGGAATGTGCATCTTCCGGTAGAGGCCGAGGAGCGAACCGTCCGCGTCGATGATGACGGCGGTGTTGTGATAGAGGCCGGCGGCGCGTTTCTCGAAGAGCGAGGCGATGATGACGACGGCGTGCTTCTTCGCGAGCTTTTGAAAGGCCGCGGTGGTGGGGCCGGGAATCCGTTCGGCGAGCTGGAAGTTCTCGTGGTCTTCGCTCTGGCAAAAGTATTGGGAGCGGAACAGTTCCTGGGTGGAGATGATCTGCGCGCCGGAGTGCGCGGCGCGTTCCACGGCGGTCAGGGTTTTTTTGAGGTTCGCGGCGGGATCGGCGGAGCAGCCGGTCTGGACGAGTCCGAGGTGGACGATGGACGACCGCGCGGTTTTGGCCCTGGGTCTCATCAGGTGATCGGAATTTTGCGGCGCGTCTGGGTGGAGCCGCCGACGCGGGCGGTGCGTTCCATGAGGCGGGTGCCGCCTTTGGCATCACTGAAGCCTTGGGTCACGTTCTGGCCGAAGAGTTCGCGGATGAATTTACCGAGCGTCTCGTTGGTCGGGCCGTAGCCGGAGTGGTAGATGTAGTGCTCCAGTTCGTAGAGGAGCTCGTCGGCGCTGGGATAACGCTGGGGAAGTTCCCGCACCAGGGTGCGGTGGAGAATCTGGTTGAGCCGTTCGTCGATGCGCGGGTCGGGCACCCGGAAATCGGGAATGGGCAGGGTCATGATGCGCTCGCGGGATTTTTCGGGCGTGGGGCCTTTGAAAACATTGTGGCCGAGGAGCAGGTGCGCGAGGACGACACCGCAGGAAAAAAGGTCGGAGCGCCGGTCGGTGATCTTGAAGTCCGCCTGTTCGGGGCTCATGTAGTCGGCCTTGCCGGCCACGACCTCGCCCTCGTTGTCGGCGAGCAGGCCGCGCGCCTTGGCGATGCCGAAGTCGGTCAGCTTCACGTCGCCCTCGAAGGCGATCATGATGTTCTTGAGGCTGACGTCGCGGTGGACAATGCCGAGGGTCCGGCCCTCGCGGTCGGTTTTGGCGTGGGCGTAGGCGAGGCCGCGGCAGACGCGGCTGGCGATGAAGACGGCGAGTTCGACGGGGAGCCGCTGTTTTTTTTCGGCGAGCCGCTCGGTGAACTGTTCGAGGTTGACGCCGCGGATCAGCTCCATGGCGATGTAATAGGTGCCGCTCGACTCTCCGAGGTGGTAGGTCTGGACGATGTTGGTGTGGATGAGGTCGGCGACTAGCTTGGCCTCGCCGACGAAATTTTCGATGAACGGCTGCTGGTTGGCGTAGCTCTGGCGGATGACTTTGATGGCGACGCGCTTGACGAAGCCGCGCGTGCCCTGCTGCTCGGCCTCATAGACGACGCCCATGCCGCCCTCGAAAATTTTGCGGACCACTTCGTAGCGCAGTTCGCCGTGGATGGAGAAGAGGATTGCCATTGCGGGGCGATGTTCTGAAAACGGCGATTCAAGTCAAGCCCGCGCTGGCTCCCGGCGTGCGTCCCGGCCGCGGATTATCAGGCTTTTTTTTCGTAAATAGTCCTTGCGCCACTTTTTTGAAACCCGTAAAAAACTCAGCAGTCGCAAGACTTGACTAAACAACAACAACAAAAACAACACTATGGCTAAAGCACTCTCCAAATCCCAAATCGCGTCGGCCGTCGCCGACAAGGCTCAAATCACCAAGAAGCAGGCGGGCGAAATCCTCGAACACATCGCCGAACTCGCCTACAAGAACGCCAAGAACACCTTCACCCTGCCGGGCCTCGGCAAGCTGGTGCTCGTGAACCGCAAGGCCCGCATCGGCCGCAACCCTGCCACCGGCGCGACCATCCAGATCGCCGCCAAGCGCGTCGTGAAGTTCCGCGTCGCTAAGGCCGCCAAGGACGCGATTCTCGGCGCCAAGAAGTAATCGGTCGTCTTTTCCAAAGGCACTCTGAGCAGTCAGAGTGCCTTTTTTGTTTTCTACTTTTTGCTCCATGAAAATTGCCATCGTCGGCTGCGGCGCGCTCGGCAGTTATTACGGGGCGAAACTTTGCCGCGACGGGCAGGAGACGCATTTCCTGCTGCGCTCGGATTACGAGGCCGTGCGCCGGCGCGGCGTCTTCATTCGCAGCGCGGAGGGAGATTTTCACGTGAACCCGAAATGCGCGCGTTCGCCCGAGGAGATCGGCGTCTGCGATCTGGTCATCATCGGCCTGAAGACCACGGCCAACGGAGCATTCCCCAAACTGCTCCCGCCGCTGGTCGGCCCGGCCACCGCCGTCCTCACCTTGCAAAACGGCCTCGGCAGCGAGGAGCAACTGGCCGCGCTCTTCGGGCCGGAGAGGATTCTCGGCGGCCTCTGCTTCGTCTGCCTCAACCGCGTCGAGCCGGGCGTCATCCAGCACAGCGCGCACGGGAAAATTGTCCTGGGCGAATTCCTGCGCTGGCCGGAGCCGCGCACGCATGACCTCGCCTCAATGATTCGTCACGCCGGCGTGCCCTGCGCCGTGACGGACCATCTCGCCCGCACCCACTGGGAAAAACTCGTCTGGAACATTCCTTTCAACGGCCTCGGGGTCGCCAGCGCGGCCGGCTTCGAGGCCGTGGCGCGCGGCAACCGGACGCCCGGACGCGCCTTGGAAAAATGCTGGACGACCGACCGTCTGCTGGCGGACGAGCGCTGGAGCGCGCTCGTTCGGGAAGTGATGATCGAAGTCATCCGCGCCGCGAACGCGCTGGGCATGGCGATTCCCGACAGCATGGCCGACAAACAAATTAAGCGCACGCGCGAGATGGGCGCATATCAGGCTTCCACGCTGGTTGATTTCGAGCGCGGCCAGCCGTTGGAACTGGAAAGTTTGTTTCTTGAACCGTTGCGCCAGGCGCAGCGTGTTGGCGTGGTCACGCCGCGTTTGGAGGCCCTGGGCGCGGTGCTGGCCCGACTGGATCCCGGTCGGATTATCCGTTAAGGCCGGTGCTGCCCCGCCCACCACTCGAACAGCTCCGGCGTCAGGTAGGCCTTCTTCCACGAACTGTGCTTGAGGCCCGTGTATTCGGTGTATTTCGCCGTGCCACCGTTCTCGCGCCACGCCTTGATCATGTCGCGCGCCGACTGCACCGGCACCAGATGGTCGTCATCGGAATGAAACGCCCAGACCGGCGTGCGGGTCACGCGGTTGGTGACGCTGTTCGTGTCGCCGCCGCCGCAGACCGGCGCGCCCGACGCGAAAAATCCCGGATGCCGCACCAGGCAGACCCAGACCGCGTGTCCGCCCATCGACACGCCGGTCAGGTGTCGCCGTTTCGGATCGATGCTGAACTCCTTGGGCAGCGCCGTGCCCACCAACTCCAGCGCGAGGCTCAACGCCCCGCCTTCCTTCGCGCCCGTCTCGTCCGCGGCCAGCCAGCCATGATCCTTGGGGCACTGCGGCACGACGAGGAAGCACGGGAATTTTTCGCGCAACTCCGGTTCGAGAAAAAACTTCGGCCCCCAGTTAAGCGGTTCCGCGTTGTCCGTGCCGCGCCCGCTCGCGCCGTGCAGGAACAGCACCAGGGGATACTTCTGCTTGGGATCGTAATTTTTCGGGACAAGCAGCCGGTAGGGAATCGACTGGCCAGATGCGTTGGTGAAGATGCGCACGGCAAAATCCTCCGCGCGCAGTGGCGACCAGCCGGCGGTGAACAGCAGCAGCAGAACGAGGAGGACGGGCCATTGCATGGCCGGAGCTTTCCACTGTGAGCCGTCTGAATCAAGCCCGGAGACGGCAAGGCGCCGTCATCACGGCGCTTGTTCCGGCGGGCGGTTTTCGGTTTGATGAACGTGATGCTGTACGATGCGTTGATTATCGGCGGCGGACCGGGCGGCAGCCCGGCGGCCACCTATCTGGCGCGCGCCGGCAAACGCGTGCTGGTTTTGGAGAAGGAGCATTTCCCCCGTTTCCATGTCGGCGAATCGCTGCTGCCCTCCAACCGCAGGATTTTCGAGAAAATGGGCGTGCTGGAAAAACTGGAGGCCGCCGGGGTGATCAAAAAGTTCGGCGCGCAGTTCCATCTGGACGACGGCAGCAAATCCCTCGCGCTCGTTTTCCGGCAGGGCCGTTTCACCCCTGAACCGCAGGCCTTCCAAGGTGGAGCGCGCCCCGTTCGACGACCTGCTGCTCCGCCACGCGCAGGCGTGCGGCGCGGAAGTGCGCGCAGGCTGGACGGTGGGCAAGTTCACCCACGAAGGCGACAGCATCACGGTCCAGGCGCGCGACGAGCAGGGGAACACCGAGACGTTGCGCGGCGTGTTTCTCATCGACGCCAGTGGGCGCGGTAACCTGACCGGCAACCAGGAAAAGCTGCGCATCGTGCATCCTGATTTGAAGAAGCTCGCGGTGTTCGGCCATTTCGCGGGCGTGGCTCTGGATGCCGGCGAGAGGGCCGGCGACACGGTCATCGTGCGGCTGGAGGACAAATGGTTCTGGCTCATCCCGCTCTCGAAGGAAAAGGTCAGCGTCGGCTGCGTGATGGATCAGGCGGAGTTCGCCGCCCTCAAGGAACCGCCGGCCGCGATCTTCACGCGCCTCTGGCAGGCCAGCCCGGCGTTGCGCGCCCGCATGGAGAACGCGCGGCTGCTCGGCCCGATGCACACCACGGGCGATTTTTCCTACCGCAACCGCCGCTTCACCGGGCCGCGCCTGCTGCGCGTGGGCGACGCGGCGGGGTTCATGGACCCGATATTTTCAGCGGGCGTTTTTCTGGCCTGTCATTCCGGCAAGCTCGCGGGCGAACTGGTCACGGCCTCGCTTCACGACGGCGACGACGGCGCGCGGCGGATGAAGCGTTATGAAAAGCAGGTTCACCATGCGATGGCGCTTTACTGGGAGATGGTGGAGGGGTTTTACACGTCGCCGTTCATGGAGCTGTTCATGAGTCCGCGCGCCAAGTTCAGCCTGCCCTCGGCCATCACCGCCGTGCTGGCGGGCGAACTGGAGGGCGGCTGGGCGATGCGCTGGCGGATGCGCGTCTTCTTCTGGCTGGTCAAGCTTCAGGGGATCATCCCGCTGGTGCCGCGGCTCACCTTCAAGGACACGCCGCCCGACGGACGCCCCGCCGAGACGACGGAACTGCTGATGGTCGAGAAACGGTGAAACCCATTGCCACCTGCGGCCGCTCGACATCGACGACGCGCAACCGTCCATCACGGTCATGCTGCCGGAGGAGGATTGAAACCCACGGCGAGCTTAGACTATTCACACCCCCGCCAGCTTCCTCAGCACCAGTCCGCGCGATTTTGTCGCGATTAAATAGCGGCAGCAATCCGCCGCGTCATCCCCGCCGATGCCTTCCTCGTCGGCATCCACTTTCAACACGTCCTCGGGCCGGTGCGGATCGTGTTGCAGAATCGGCAGCGTCTCCAGCAGGCGACCCCCGCGCCGGTGAATGAACATCGTGGGTCGGATGTTCGCGTCAGGGTCGCCGAGCCGTTGCAAGATTTCCGCCCAGCCATTGATGCGGTCGCTGTTGGCCACGCGCAACGTGATGCCGAGCTTCGCGTATTGCGCGGGCACCGCTCTACTTCACTTCCGGCTTTTCTTCTTTCTTCGGCTCCGCCTTCGCATCGGCTTCCACGATTTCACGGGGCAACAGCAGTTCGTCACCGTTGCGCGCAAGGCAAGGCGGGATGGTCATCAGGAGGCGCTGTCCCACGTTGCGGTCGAAGCGCCACAGCGCGCCATCCGTGCCGGGCGGGACCTCGACCTTAAAAAATCCGTCTCCGTCCAGTTTGCCGAAATCAATCATTTCGCGCCCGTCCGGAGCAAGCAGCTTTCCCGAAATGCGCGGCGCCCAGTTCGCCACGCGCGACGCCCAGCCACCGACCATCCGCGTGCCTTTTGGGACGTAACAGCAGAGCGTCCATGCGCCGCGAAAATGGCTGGTGACTTCAGTGGTATCGATGCCCGACTCGACGGTGACGGGCATTCCGGCCGGCCAGATGATCCGGGTGAAATCACCGCCATCATAAGTCTCGACGCGATGCAGTCCGGCGTACGGTGTGTGAATCGCGAGGGTTCGTTCCTGTTCGTCAGGCTCGTAATCCTCACGCGTCGCCACCGGATTGAGCGAAACTTCGAGCGGTGAAAAAAGCTGCAGCTTCGGTTTCCGATTCGCCCATCGCTTCGAGACCTTGATCTTCAAATCGATGTTGCCGGGTTCCGCAAGCCAGATGTAATAGCGCTGGCGATCCTGCGCTTCGCCGGGAAAACTGCCGGGCGGCACTTTCGCAAGCGTCAGACGAGGCGCGGCGGGAACGAGATCCTTGCTGAACTCGACGCTCACAAACCCAGGCTCGACGGGCTGATTCTTCGCAACGCCGTTGGTGAGCATCGTTGTGATTTCCTCCGCGCGGAAAGGCGCTTCATTCTTGAGCGGATGGCCCGGCGTGAGCGCGGCCTTCTGACTGATGAGTCGCGACCACAGGCCATAACTGTGAACCATCATCGTCTTACGCATCCGATAATCATGGCGTGCCACCTCGTCCACAGAGCCGCCGCGATTCGCGTAAGCGTAATAAAGTTCAGCGTGCCGCGTGTAGAGCGTGAGATCGTCAATGCGACGCAGCACCCGGACATCCGTCGTGACCGCGCGCGCGGCGGCAAGGTGCCGGTACATCCGGCCGACGAGATCCGAGGGCGAACGACGTTGCGTGTCTTCGGTGATGAGTGAATAGAACTCACGCATCGGCCCGCGTGCGGAACCGAAGGACTTCTCCAAAAAATCCGCGACAATTTCGTTGACGCGTTTCGCCTCGCGCACGTCCCACAACACGCGGCTCGCGACGTAATAACCCAGGCCGCACGGTCCCCAGCAATCACCCGACTCGGCATCGTAAAAACGCGCGCCCTGACCGTGAATGCGCGCGATCATCCCGGCGACGCGTTGCGGTCTCGAAGCGGCACCACCTCGCGGCAGGTTCCAGTCCCAGTCCACCACGCTGAGGTAATCATAGACGCCCATCGTCGCGCCCTGCGCCTGCCAGCCTTTGAGCACCTGATCGAAAGTGAAACCGCCCGTGATGAAAGCCGTGGTCGCGCTGGGAATGACGTTGGGATGCACGCGCACCGTGGGCGGCGCGCAATGATGATTGTAGGCGTAAAGACCGACGTACTTCGGCCCGAGTCCCAGAGCGTTGATGGCGGTGGCGACTTCGTTGGCCAGCGTGATGACGCGATCACTCACACTGCCGAACCGCGCACACTCCGTGCACTCGCACCAGCCGCCGCCGTCGCTGGGATCCATCGAAACACTGTCGAGTTGAGGGTTGGCTTTGATTTGCGCCACCGTCCACGCGGTCACGAGCTTTCGCAAGTCCGCGTTGGCGATGCAGAATTTCACATCGCCGCGCATCTTCCGCTCGCCACCGACTTGCGCGAGATACTCAGGATGCTTCTCGAACTCGGCGCGGTTTGCGGCAATGATCGCTTCATAGGCGTGACCGCTGTTGAGCTTGAAACCCTGCACCGCCCGGTTGCGCTGGCACCATTGACGGTAAGGCTCGTCGTTGTATCCCCACGTTCCCCAGTTGTACCAGATGCGTCGTGCGTAAAACGATGGACTTTCCTTCACGTCCACTGTGATCACCAGCTCGCGCATCTCCGGCACGATCTCCCAGGTTTCGCCTGGAAAAAACTGGCGGCAACCCAGCCGGTGCAACAAATCCCACGCCGCATGAGACACCGCGAGATCGCTCGCACCCAGGAGATAAAGCCCGCTGGTCTGCGAACGCAGCACGTAGTCTTCGCGTGCGAAGGGTCCGCCCTCGAAATCAATCGTGAACGGCAGTCTGGTGAAATCCGAAGCGCGCCCGACCACAATCCCGCGGCTGCCATCATTCGTCTCCACGACAAACTCGGCGCCACTGATCCGGCCAAGGTAGCGGGCGAGTTCCGCGACCGCGGCCTTGGTGGACGCCGACGCTTTTTCGCCGACGACGATCGGCATGGTCGTACGACCGTTGCCCGCCAACACGGCTCCTTTTGCAGTCGGGGAAGAAACCGCTTCCGCAGCGATTGATTCGGAGGCAACCGTCAACGACAGGATGAACAAGATCTGACGGACTGCTTTCATAAAAAGGACGGTTCTGAACGCGCTTCGTTAAAGCCGAACTTCGAAATTGGATTGCGACAGCGGCGGACGAACGCTCGTGGCGCAGATTGAAAATCTGCGCTAGGCCGCTTCGCAACCACCGAGAAATCAACACTCCTACTTTACTTCAGGCTTCTCTTTAGGCTCCTCTTTTTTTTCCGCGAGCCATTCCTTCCGCTCCTTGAGCAGCGGATCGACCGTCCATTTGGAGACGGTGTAAGTCCATTTTTCGAACGCCTGGTCGGCCTTCAATTTTTCAGCGAGTCGCTTTGACCGGTCGGCGAATTCCTGGTCGAGCCGGGTCTTGTCCTCGGGCTTCTCGTCCTTGCCGGGCGCGCGTTGCTTGGGCAGGTCGGCGGTGACGGTGAATTGCAGGCTGAAATTTTCCTCGTCCTTTTTGCCGAGCTTGAAGGCGTAGGTGAACCCGTCAAACGTCTGGATGGTGGCGGTGCGCGGCTTGTCCAGCCCGACGCTCTCCGGCTTGAAATTCACCAGCACGTCGTTGAACGAGGCCGAGCCGAGCACCGAGTTCACGGGGCCGAGCTTGGCCACATCCAGCTTCTCGCTGGCTTTCGCGTCGGCCAGCTTCCAGTCGCCGGCCGCGTCTTCGCGCGTGACCTTCCAACTGTTCGTGGCCTCGGGCGCGGTGACGGCGACGGAGCGGACACCCTCGACCTTGATAAAATCTTTCTGCAACCACTCCTCGGCGCGGGTCTCGACGCTTTGCAGCGGGTCGGCGACGAGCACCAGGGTCTTGAGGTCGCCGTTGAGCAGCACGTAGCGGCCGGTGGGCATGGGGCCGCCAAAGGGCGAGTCATCATCGGAACCCTTGGCCGCCGCCTGCATCCCGAGCGTGAGCGAGGCGATGGTCTTGCCCTTGTCGTCCTTGAGTTCGACCTGGGTGGCGGTGTCCGGGGTGAGCTTGAGGGCGGGCCGGCGCGACGGACCGGCTTCGATGGCGCGGGTCACTTTCACGTCCCAGAGTTTTTTCAACAGCTCGCTGATGTTGTTGAAATTCGCCGCGTAGCCGCCGCGTTCCTTGACGGTCCATTGTTCGCCGACGCGGGCGAGGGTCACTTCGGCGGCACCCTGCTTGAGGGTGATCTGGGTCACGTCGTTGATGGCGCTCCGGGCGACGCTCTTGAGGAGGGTCTGTCCGTTTTCTTTGGCCTGGCCGCGTTCGTAGCCGGACTGTTTTTTTCGGTTGGCCAGGTAGCCGAGGCCGCCGAGCACGATCCCAAGAACGATCAGGAGGGTGAGTTGTTTGCGGTTCATTGTGCCTTGGTGCGTTGCTTGCGGAGGAGGGCGAGCGCGAGTCCGGTGAAGGCGACGAGCAGCGGCACGCCCGCGATGTTGACCAGCTTGGTCTTGTTTTCCAGCGATTCGGTCCGCTCGCGCAGTCGTTTGTTGGTTTCCCGGATTTCGCGGCTGATTTCACGCTCGCGCTTCTCGTGCTTTTTGATTTCGACCTCCTGTTCAGGAGAGATGATCTGCCGCTGTCCGGGTGTCTTCTTGCCCTGCAGCTCGCGCAATTTCGCCTGGGTGGCCTCGCGCTCGGCGTTCAGTTTTTGGATGATGCCCTGGAATTCCTCCTGCGCCTCGGCCTGCATCTTCTGCACGACGGTGAAGGGCCGGCGCAGGGTGCCGCGCGAGCGGGTGCCGACGAGGTTCAGGTCGCCGGAGAGCTGCTCGATCATGCTGATCGCGAAGGCGAAATTGCCGTTGGCCGGATTGGCGATGCCCATCTGGAGCATCTGCGGATCGAACGCGGCCGAGTCGTTCAGAAAATCCACGTCGCCCACGAGCATGACCACGGTTTCGGTTTTCGATTCCTTGAGTGAATCGTCGGCGGGCTTTTTCTCGTCCTTCTTCTCCCCCTCGGCGGGCGGTTCGGCGGGCCGGCCGGCGGGGAACGAGGTCTTGAATTTGCCCTTCAGCCGGATGGCGAGCGGATGCTCCGTGCCTGAAGCCTTGAAGTCATTCATGGTTTTCTGCGGCTGCATCCGCGCGGTCATGCCCTCGACCAGCTCCGACTTCTTGGTGGTGTGGAGCAGGACGGATTGCTCCAGCCCGGTGGCCGGTGCGCCGGTGAACGCGCCGGCTTCGATCAGCAGCAGGTTGTCGAGTTGGCTGGTCAGCGCGTCCTCCTTGTTGATGCCGTCGGGCGTGATGAAGAGAAACGTGGGGTGCGGTTGCGGCTGCTCGCGCTGCGACAGCGCCAGGGTTTTGGTGAAGCTGAGGTCGGCGACCACCTTCGACATGTCGAAGCCCACACCCCAGGTCGGGAGCAGCTTCGGCAGCGAGGAGCCGGCGGAAGGCATCATGCCAGCCAGCGGATTGTTCGGCTGCTGTTGTTCGCGGTCAAAGAAGCTTGTCGCATCCAGAAACGCCAGGAGCTTGCCGCCGCGCAGTAGAAACTGGTCGATGGCAAACTGGGCTTTGTCGGAAATGTTTTTCGGATGGGCGACCACGAGCACCTGGATGTCGGCATCAATCTTATCAACCTCCATCGGCACCGGCTTCACGTTATAATCGCGTTTCAGCTCCTGGATGAAGACCCACGGACGCTGCCCTTGCTGGCCCATCCGCATCATCATCGGGTTCATCGGCTGGCCGAACATCGGGAGCGGCGTCATGATGCCGAGGACCGGCTTGTTCGTGCTGATGACCTGGCCGAGCGCGTGGGCTATATCGTATTCCAAGAGCCGTTCCCGCTCGAGTTGCAGCGGCACGACCGCCTTTTCCGGGTCCAGGCTGATGGTCAGGCCAAAGTAAAACCGGTCGCCCATCGGCCCCATCGGTTGGCCTTCGATGCCGTCGATCTGTGCCGCCTCTTCGGCGTCGCTGTCCGGCTTGGGATCAATTTTGCGGACGCGGATTTTTCCGCCCGAGGCCTGGCGGAATTCTTCGAGCAGATCCTCGACCTCGCTGGCGTAGGTGCGGAGCTGCGACGGGATGCGCGCCTCGCTCTGGGAAAAGTAGAAGCGGATTTCCACGGGTGAATCGACCTTCTTGAGGATGGCCTTGGTGCCCGGGGAGAGTGTGTAGAGGCCGCCCTCGGTGAGATCGAGGCGGGCCTTGAAGGACTGGGAGATGAGGTTGACCGCGACGATGACGAGGAACATCACCACCACGCCAATCGCCGAATAGAGGAGGGTTTCGATTTTTTTCTGTTTCATCGCAGGAGAAAGGTTAGCCGGCGCGCAGGTTGCGGATGATGACGCCGTTGCTGAACAGGAAGAACCCGATCACCGACAGGAAGAACAACAGGTCGCGCGAATCAATCACGCCCTTCTGGAAGGCCGTGAAATGCGTCATGACGCTGAAACTGGCCACGAGCTTGGTCAGCAGCGGCGACACGTTCACGAACATGTCGGTCACCGGCTCCCAGCCGCAGAGAATCAGGAGGAAACAGATGACCACCGAGAGGATGAAGCTGATGACCTGGTTGCGGGTCAGGGCGGAGGTGAAGCAGGTCACCGCCAGATACGCGCCGGCGAGCAACGCGCTGCCGAGATAGCCCGTGAAGATCGCACCCAGGTCCGGATCGCCGAGGTAGCTGACCGTGATGACGATCGGAAACGTCAGCGCCAGGGCGATGATGAGGAAGATCCAGGACGCGAGAAATTTTCCCACGATGGCCTGCCACGGCGTGATCGGCATGGTCAGGAGCAGTTCCATCGTGCCCTGCCGCCGTTCCTCCGCCCACAGCCTCATGCCCACCGCCGGCACCAGGAACAAATAAAGCCAGGGATGCCAGCGGAAGAAGCTGAACGTGAGCGACGCCTCGCCGGCCCG
The DNA here is from genome assembly GCA_947502425.1 of Verrucomicrobiales bacterium. GTDB lineage: Bacteria > Verrucomicrobiota > Verrucomicrobiia > Limisphaerales > SIBH01 > SIBH01. The sequence continues at coordinate 4,284 of CANMZY010000021.1, read as the reverse complement.
GAAGAACCCGCCGAGCATGAAGGTGAAGAATCCGATCAGGAGCAGAAAGATGACGATGACAACGTACGCGACGGGCGAGGCGAAGTAGCCGCTCAATTCGCGCTTGGCGATGGTGCAGATAGGACGAGTCGAAATGTTCATTGATGGTCTCCCGTGGTGGACTGGTCGAAACCCTGGCCGGGTTTCGTGTCCGGCAGCGTGATGCACCGGAACACTTCATCCAGCCGGCCTTCTTCGGTGTGCAGTTCCTCAAACTTCCAACTGGCCTGCGTGACCGCCTCGGCCACGGCCCGGGCCAGCGCGCCGTTGCGCGACTTGTCTTTCGAATAAACACGCGCCGTGACGACGCCAGCCTCTTCCTTCACGATGGCGGCCCGGCTCGCGCCATTGATCCCGGCGAGCCGCTGCTTCACGGCGTCGGCCGGGGCATTGAGCACGCGCAAAGAGACCGCGCCGGCCCCTTCCGCCTTCTGCCGCAGTTCGGCCGGCGTGCCGTTGGCCACGATCTGGCCGCGATCAATGATGATCGCCCGCGAGCAGACGGCATCGACCTCCTCGAGGATGTGCGTGGAAAAAATGATCGCCTTCTTCTCGCCCATCCGGCGGATGAGCTGCCGAACCTCATGCTTCTGGTTTGGGTCCAGGCCGTCGGTCGGCTCGTCGAGGATCAGCACCTCGGGATCGTGGATGATGGACTGCGCGAAGCAGGTGCGATGCCGGAAACCCTTGGAGAGCGTGTCCACGCTCTGATGTAGTACGCCTTCCAGAAAACACATTTCCACGACGCGATGGACGGCTTTTTTCAGGGCGTCCCCGCGCAGTCCGCGCAGTTCCGCGGCGAACGAGAGGAAGCCGAACACCGTCATGTCGGTGTAGGCCGGGGCATTTTCCGGCAGGTAGCCGATGAGCTGCTTGGCCGGGATGGGATGGTCCACGATGTCGTGGCCGCCCACGCTGACCGTGCCGGCGGTGGGCGGGATGAACCCCGTGACCATCCGCATGGTGGTGGACTTGCCCGCGCCGTTCGGGCCGAGGAAGCCAAGCACCTCGCCGCGCTCGACGGTGAAGGAGATGCCGTTCACCGCCTTCTTTGTCCCGAAAGTTTTTACCAGATTCTGAACTTTTATCATGCCGTTCGATTTTTTTTGCGTCGTAACTTCCTCAAAATAGCAGTTCCGCCGCGAAAGTGTAAAGCCGATTCAACACGCCGCTGGCTTCCACCAGTTCTGGGCCCACGCGGAAGTTGGACAGTCTCGCAGAAAAATGTTCAAAAATTTTAGCCCGACGACAGGCCGCCCCTCGGGTCTTGACCCTAACTTGGAAATGGGAATCGGCCGCACCGGCGATCCGTCGCGCGCGGCGGCACCACGGGGCGGATCATGGTTGCACCGGGCGGCGCGGGGCATCGGTCGGTGGACGCCCGCCGCGCCCGCCTGGCGGACGAGGGCGGGGCTCGTACGTTTTGGATTCCACGCGGCCCTGGCCGTCCACGTAGTCGAACCGCGCCGCGCCGTTCGGCTGGAGCTGATAATTTACGCGCCGCGTTTCGCCGCCGACCTGATAGGTGAGCGCGTAGCGGTTGGTCGTCGGCCGGGTGAAGCCGGTGATGCGCGCGCCCGGCAACGGCGTCGTGGCCTCGCGCACTCCTTGCGCGCGCGGTTGAGGATCGACCTGTCCGTCCCGCTCGACAACTTCGCCGTGAAAGCCGCCGTTCAGATACGGATACGTCTTCGTCGCGTGATAGTGATAGCCAGGCGTGGTGGTGGTGTGACCGTTGAAGGCGTCGAGTTTTCCGGCGGGCGTGCCATCGGGTTCGGCCAGGCCGTGGATGGGATAGCCGTCGAGCGCGAAGGCCACGGGCTGGTTCGAGCCGACGAGCGGTTGCAAATGCAGCGGCGCGAGGTGGTAGTGGTAGTCATCCGCGCGGCCCGCATGACCGCCGAACTCGTCCAGTTCGCCGGCCAGAAAGGTGTCGGTGCGGCCGTCGTTTTTGATGGGATTGAAAATGGGCACGCCGTTCGCCGCGAGGGCGATGGCTCCGCGGAAGAAACGGGTCCGGGCCGAAAGCGGATTCGCCGCTGGCACCGGCCGCAGGGGAAACCGCCAGGCGTTGTCGCCCAGGTACGATTGCGGCCAAGGAACCTGCTGCTGCCACGCGGTGATGCCGACCATCATCCGGTGCGCCGGCAGGCCGTCGGACTCGACGTAGAAGAACCGGTCGTCCGCGCGGGTTTTCACCTGGGGCGCGAACGGCCGAAACACCGCCGAGAGGAGCGCCGCGCGACTGGTCGCGTTCCCCGGACTGGCCGCCGCCGCGGCGAAGACCAGCCTCGCTGGAGGCGTGGCCTTGGGATCGTAATGAGAAGGCTGTCCGTCGTGCCCCGGATCGCCGATGAGATGGGCGGGACAAGCGGTGTTCCAGAGAACCCCTAGCGAGACGAGAGAGAGTAGCGTGGCAAATCGTGGCATCGGCGGATTCAGACGGGTGGTGATCGGACGAGGTTTCACGCCGGATTCGCAAAGCTTCATCACCCGTGGCAGCCGACGTCAGGAGGCTCATTCCATGTTCCCAGACCACGGACTCCAAACCCCAGACCCGAAAAGATCAGAGCCTCCTGACGTCGGCTGCCACGGTGAGAAAGACTGGTCAATCCAACCGGCAATACGCCGCCAACCCGTGCAAGCCACCCTCGCGACCGAAGCCGCTTTCCTTGTAGCCGCCGAACGGACTCGCCGGGTCGAACTTGTTGTAGGTGTTCGCCCAGACCACGCCCGCGCGCAGCTTGGAGATCATCTTGAAAATCTTGCTGCCCTTGTCCGTCCACACGCCCGCGCTCAGGCCGTAGGGCGTGTGGTTCGCGCGCTCGAACGCCTCCTCCGGCGTGCGAAAGGTCAGCACGCTCAGGACGGGGCCGAAGATTTCCTCCTGCGCCACGCGGTGCGCCATGGTCACGCCGGTGAGAAAGCTCGGCGGAAACCAATAGCCGCGCGCGGGCAGCGGGCAGCGGGATTGTTCGAGCCGCGCGCCTTCGTCCACGCCGCTTTGCACGAGCGCGCGGATTTTTTCGAGCTGCGGGCGCGAGTTGATCGCGCCGAGGTCGGTGTTCTTGTCGAGCGGATTGCCGACGCGCAGGGTGGCGATGCGGTCGCGCAGCTTGCGGATGACCTGCGGATAAATCCCCTCCTGCACGAACAGCCGCGAGCCGGCGCAGCAGACGTGGCCTTGGTTGAAAAAAATTCCGGCGATGATGCCTTCGACGGCCTGGTCGAGCGGCGCGTCCTCGAAGATGATGTTCGCCGACTTGCCGCCGAGTTCGAGGGTGAGGCGTGGAGCGCGGAGCATTGCTCCGCGTGTTTCACCGGGACTGGCGGAGCAATGCTCCGCGCTCCGGGCCGCCATCGTTCGCGCGATCGCCTTCCCGACCTCAGTGCTGCCGGTGAACGCGATCTTGTCCACGTCGGGATGATTGACGAGCGCCGCGCCGGTCTCACCCGCGCCGGTGACGATGTTGACCACGCCCGGAGGCAATTCCGCTTCCTGAAAAATCTGCGCCAGCCGCAGCGCGGTGAGGCTGGTGGTCTCGGCGGGTTTCAGCACGACGGTGTTGCCGCAGGCGAGCGCGGGCGCGATTTTCCACGCGGCCATGAGCAGCGGAAAATTCCACGGAATGATCTGCCCCGCGACGCCGAGCGGCCGCGGCTTCCGGCCCGGAAACGCGTAGGGCAGCTTGTCCGCCCAGCCCGCGTGGTAAAAGAAATGCGCGGCCACCAGCGGTAAATCCACGTCGCGGCTTTCCTTGATGGGCTTGCCGCCGTCTATCGTTTCGAGGACGGCCAGTTCGCGGGCTTTTTCCTGGATGAGGCGGGCGATGCGGTAGAGATATTTGCCGCGCTCGCGCGCCGGCATTTTGCCCCAGACTTTTTCGTAGGCGCGGCGCGCGGCCCGCACCGCCGCATCGACATCCCGCGCGTCCGCCGCCGCGATTTCGCTGAGTTTTTCCTCGGTCGCCGGGTTGATGGAGTCGAAATAGTTTCCGGACTGGGGCGCGACGAACTGGCCGTTGATGAACAACTCGTGCTGCGGCGCGATGGCGTAATTCTTGGAGTCCTCCGGCGCGGGCGCAAAATCCCACTGGTCGCCAAAGTTCAGGCGGCGTTCCTTGGGCGGCACGACCCGGCGGGCGGGCGTGGCGGCGCTGGCACGCAAGGATTGACGCTTCGCGGCAGTTTTCATCGGGGGCACGGTAGCAAAGGGCGCGCGGAGTTCCAGCCTTTACGCACTTT
>CANMZY010000020.1:0-17944 GCA_947502425.1 Verrucomicrobiales bacterium | reverse complement strand
GTTTGTCCCGGGCTGCGCGGGAAAAAGCTGACCGCCGTGCTCCGTCCAGTTCCTCATTGTTTTCGGTGGAATGACTCCTCGTCGAGGGAGCGTGGAAAGGAGGAACGCCCGCCCTCACCCCGGCCCTCTCCCCCGGGGAGAGGGAGCAACGCACTCCGCCGTTCTGCTTCCGTCACGCTCTCGACTTCCGGCCGACGACGGGGAAACGCGGAGAGTCTTCACAGCGCGTCCCAGTCTCCACGCGTGTCCAGAAACATCTCCCTCCCCGGGGGAGAGGGCCGGGGTGAGGGCGGGCGCAGGGCTGATGTCTTTGGGCTCCGTCTGGCCTCTTCACTAAAAGCAGCGGAGAACCCTCCATCAACTTTCAACCCGTTTTCTTTGAGCATCCATCCGGGAAAATATTTACGGGCGAGACGCCCGGGGACACCGCCGGGACGGCTGCGCCACGACAAAAAAAAGCGCGGCTGACTTGCGTCAGCCGCGCGGTGAATTTAGTTCGTGGCCGGCGAGGGCTTAGTAGCCGCCCATGCCGCCGCCGCCCATGCCGTGGTCGCCGCCGCCGGCCGGAGCCGGCTTGTCCTTTTCAGGAGCGTCGGTGATCAGACATTCGGTGGTGAGGAGCAGGCCCGCGATGGAGCCGGCGTTCTGGAGCGCGCTGCGGGTGACCTTTTTCGGATCAACCACCCCGGCCTTGACGAGGTCTTCGTATTCGCCGGTGGCGACATTGTAACCTTCGTTGCCTTTGCGGCGTTTGACTTCCTGCACAACGATGGAGCCTTCCACGCCGGCGTTGCTGGCCAGCGCACGGAGGGGGGACTCAATGGCGCGCTTGACGATATCGACGCCGATCTGTTCGTCACCTTCGAGCTTCAGCGCTTCGATGGCACCGAGGCAGCGGAGCAAAGCCACGCCACCGCCGGGCACGATGCCTTCTTCGACGGCCGCGCGGGTCGCGTGCAACGCGTCTTCCACACGGGCTTTCTTTTCCTTCATCTCGGTTTCGGTGGCGGCACCGACGTTGATGACGGCCACGCCGCCGGCGAGTTTCGCCAGGCGTTCCTGCAATTTCTCGCGGTCGTAATCGCTGGTGGTCTCTTCGATCTGGCGGCGGATCTGGCCCACACGGCCCTGGATCTCAGAGGATTTTCCGTGGCCTTCGACGAGGGTGGTGTTTTCCTTGTCCACGACGATGCTCTTGACGCGGCCGAGGTCTTCGAGGCCGATGCTTTCGAGTTTGATGCCGAGGTCTTCGGTGATGCACTTGCCGCCGGTGAGGATGGCAATGTCTTCCATCATGGCTTTGCGGCGGTCGCCGAAGCCGGGGGCCTTGACGGCACACACGTTGATGGTGCCGCGGAGCTTGTTCACCACGAGCGTGGCGAGAGCTTCCCCTTCGACATCTTCAGCGATGATCAAGAGCGGCTTGCCAGACTTGGCAACTTTTTCCAAGATGGGCAGCAGGTCTTTGAGGCTGGTGATTTTCTTTTCGTAGTTGAGGACGTAGGCGTCTTCGAGCTTGCACTCCATCGTCTCCGCGTTGGTCACGAAGTAGGGCGAGAGATAACCCTTGTCGAACTGCATGCCTTCCACCACGTCAAGCGTGGTCTCGATGGACTTCGCTTCTTCGACGGTGATGGTGCCGTCCTTGCCGACCTTGTCCATTGCGTCGGCGATGATCTCGCCGATGGTGGTGTCCCAGTTGGCGGAAACGGTCGCGACCTGCTTGATCTCTTCCTTGTCCTTCACTTTCTTGGCGATCTTGGCCAGGTGTTCCACCGCGGCGTCCACGGCTTTTTGAATGCCGCGTTGCAGGCTGATCGGGCTGGCGCCGGCGGTCACGTTCTTCAAGCCTTCGCGATAAATCGCCTCGGCCAGAACGGTCGCAGTCGTGGTGCCGTCACCGGCGGTGTCGCTGGTCTTGCTGGCGACTTCGCGGACCATTTGCGCGCCCATGTTTTCGAACGGGTCTTCGAGTTCGATTTCCTTGGCGACGGTGACGCCGTCCTTGGTCACGGTCGGGGAGCCGAATTTTTTGTCGAGCACCACGTTGCGGCCTTTGGGGCCGAGGGTGGCCTTGACGGCGCGGCTGAGTTTTTCCACGCCCCGGAGGAGCGACTGACGAGCAACCTCGTCGAAGATTATTGTTTTAGCTGCCATAATGTTTGTTCCTTAGGTTGGTTGAATTAGACGATGACGGCGAGGATGTCTTCTGAGTTCAGAATCTTGTATTCCTTGCCGTCAATTTTGATTTCGGTGCCGCCATATTTGCTGACGAGGACGCGGTCGCCCTTCTTGACTTCAAACGGGACTTTCTTGCCGTCGTCGTCGGTCTTGCCCGTGCCGAGCGCGACCACGATGCTTTCGGTCGGTTTTTCCTTGGCGGAATCGGGAATGATGATGCCGCCTTTTTTGGTTTCCTTCTCTTCGGCCGGTTCCACGAGGATCCGATCGCCGAGCGGTTTTACGTTAAGTGCCATAGGTTTTTTTTGTTTTGTTGGTTGGTTTGACTGTGAATCAAATCCCGCCGCACGCGCGGTGGGAAAATTTTTATGCTATCGGTGTCCCGCCGTTTCCGTCGTCGCAAAAAATCCGGAAACGAACTGATACTTGCCCGCCTTTTTCAGTTCGGCGTCCAGTTTCTTGTAATGCCGCGCCAGGCGTTCGGTGTTGTGGCCGAACTTGGCGGAGATGCGATGCCGCGCTGCACGGACTTCGGAAATGATCGGGTCAGGCTTCATACGGTAAAATCTTTGTTCAACAATTCAAATGGCGTCACCAATGCCGGCACATGCAAACCCATTTGCTGGTTCACCATCTGGATGTGTCCGGCCTTCTGGTGATTGACGATATGCTTGCAATTCCAGCTCAACAGCATGTCACATTTATAAAACGACGCATAGGCCAAATGCAGTGCGTCACCGCGCGGATTATTCGGCATCACCTTGCGCGCGATGTAAGTGTTCACGATCTCGCTGATCTCATCCGCGTAGGGCAGTAGCTTGACCGACTCCATCAAAGCCAGCTTCTCTCGCTGGAGCGGATGCTTGCCGTCGCGCAACTCATCAATCACAGCGGAACTGCTGGCCAGATCGTATTTGCTTCGCTGGTTGTCCCACCAATCTCGTGTCCACTGGCTCAACACCACCAACTCCGCCGCCTTCCGCACATTATGGTAATGGCTTGGGATCGTCGTCTCGATGTAGATGGTGGGTTTCATCTTTTAATTCCCCCCTCGTCAGTGCCAGAACTCGGATGACGAGCGGCCAATTCGTGAAAGCGTTTTGAGATGACTTCTTTACTAGGCATTGGACGCGTTGGGTTGCTTTTCGCGAGACGTCACTTCTTCTCATCCACCACTTCCGCGTCGATGATCGGGCCTTCGTCTTTTTTGCCCGCGGCGTCTGCGCCAGTGGATTCGGTTTGGGTTTCGCCGGGCTTGCCCTTCTCCGCCTGCGCCTTCGCGGCGGCGGCCTTGTAGAGTTCGGCGCTCACGCCCTGCCAGACTTCGTTCAACTTTTCGCTGGCGGTTTTGATGGCGGCGGCATCGCTGCCTTTCAGCGCTTCTTTCACGCCGTTGGCGGCGGTTTCGAGCTTGCCCTTGTCGTCCGCAGAAATTTTATCCGCATTGTCCTTGAGCATTTTCTCGGTGCGATAGACGGCGTTGTCCGCCTCGTTGCGCGTCTCGATTTCTTCCTTCTTCTGCTTGTCCTCGTCGGCGTGCAGTTCGGCGTCCTTGCGCATCTTCTCGATCTCGTCCTTCGAGAGTCCGCTGGTGGCGGTGATGGTGATCTTCTGTTCCTTGCCCGTGCCCAGGTCTTTCGCGCCGACGTGCAAAATGCCGTTGGCATCAATGTCGAACGTGACCTCGATCTGCGGCACGCCGCGCGGCGCGGGCGGGAGGTCCGCGAGCTGGAATTTGCCGATGGTCTTGTTATCTTTCGAAAATTGCCGCTCGCCCTGAAGGATGTGAATCTCCACGCCGGGCTGGCTGTCGCTGGCGGTGGAGAAAATTTCCGATTTACGGGCCGGAATGGTGGTGTTGCGTTCGATGAGTCGCGTGAAGACGCCACCGAGAGTTTCAATGCCGAGCGAGAGCGGCGTCACGTCGAGCAGGAGCACATCCTTGACTTGGCCCTTAAGCACGCCGCCTTGAATGGCCGCGCCGACTGCGACCACTTCGTCGGGGTTGACGCCCTGGTGCGGGGTTTTGTTGACGAGTTTATAGGCGGTTTCCACGACGCGCGGCATACGGGTCATGCCACCGACGAGCACGAGTTCATCAATCTTGTCGGCGGTGATGTCGGCGTCTTTCAAGCAGCTCTTGACGGGATTGACGGTGCGTTCAAAAAGGTCGTCGCAGAGCTGTTCCATTTTGGCACGCGTCAGTTTCAGGCTGATGTGCTTGGGGCCGCTGGCGTCGGCAGTGATAAAAGGAAGGTTGATGTCGTATTGCTGCGAGCTGGAGAGGGCGATCTTGGCTTTCTCGCCTTCTTCCTTGATGCGCTGCAGAGCGTCGGGCTGCTTGCGCAGATCCATGCCGCTTTCGCGTTTGAATTCGTCGAGAATCCAATCCATCAGCTTGTTGTCCCAGTCGTCGCCGCCGAGATGCGTATCGCCGTTGGTGGCCTTGACTTCAAAAACGCCCTCGCCAATTTCCAAGACGGAAATGTCGAACGTGCCGCCGCCCAAATCATAGACGGCAATTTTTTCATCCTTCTTTCTGTCGAGACCGTAGGCGAGCGACGCGGCGGTCGGCTCGTTGATGATGCGGAGGACTTCCAAGCCGGCGATGCGTCCGGCGTCTTTAGTGGCTTGACGTTGGGAGTCGTTGAAGTAGGCGGGGACGGTGATGACGGCCTCGTTGACTTTTTCGCCGAGACGGGTTTCGGCGTCGGCCTTGAGCTTCGCGAGGATCATCGCGGAAATTTCCGGCGGGGTGAATTGCTTGGGCTTGCCGTCCACTTCGACTTCGATGGCGGCATCACCGTTGGCGGCGCGCACGACTTTGTAGGGGACGCGTTTGAGTTCTTCCTGCACCTCGTCAAACTTGCGGCCCATGAAACGTTTCACGGAATAAACGGTATTTCGTGGGTTGGTGACGGCTTGACGCTTGGCCGCATCACCGACGATGCGCTCGCCGTTCTTAGAGAACGCGACGACAGAGGGTGTGGTGCGCTTGCCTTCGGAGTTTTCCAAAACCAAGGGTTCTCCGCCTTCAATCACGGCCATGCAGGAGTTGGTTGTTCCTAAATCAATGCCAATTACTTTTGCCATAAAATCATGTTTTTAAAACGACTGTGTGAATTGTATAGCAATGGTAATGCCCAAAACAATTAAATTAATCAAACAACTAAAGCACAACAGTTTATATTACAAAATTGCTTTCCATCCTAGGCGATAAAAGCGCCACTATGGCGCATATTAGAATCTTAATGGCACAGTGTGCCAGAAGAACCACCAAGTGTCAGGTTTCAATTCTTCCATTGCTCTACACAAAACGTCATAAATCGCCGCAGCAGCTATTGTGAGCCGACTCCTCGTCCTGGTGTTCAACTGCGCCACACTGCTTGGGTTCATTTGGCAAATTTTCACTCGATCCACGTTTCATCCAAACCATTACCAAGCTGATATCGGAAGGTGAGACGCCGGAAATACGAGAGGCTTGTCCTAATGTGGCGGGACGAATCTTGATCAACTTCTGTCGCGCTTCCGGGCGGAGGCTATGAACGGAATTGTAATCGAGCCAGGCAGGAATTTGTTTGTCTTCCAATGTTTTGAATCTGGCGATTTCGAGTTCCTGGCGATCGATGTAGCCTTCGTATTTGATCCCGATCTCGACCTGCTGAATGACCTCTGCACTCAACGAATCGTTCCGGCTCGGTAGATTCGCGTATTGCACCTCGGGTCGCCGGAGAAGCTCGGTCATCGTACTGGTTCCCACGCGGGTTGTTCGCAAGCGAGCCAATTCAGCATCGATGGCTTTACGCTTGGCTTGGAAAACTTGATAATTGCGAGCGGGCAACAAGCCGATTTCATAGCCGATTTCTGAAAGTCGCAAGTCTGCGTTGTCTTGACGCAGGAGCAATCGGTATTCAGCTCGCGATGTGAACATCCGATACGGTTCAGCCGTACCTTTGGTCACAAGGTCATCGATGAGGACTCCGATGTATGCTTGATCGCGGCCGAGGATGATTGGCTCCTTGCCTTGAACACGCCGGGCGGCATTTATCCCGGCCATTAGTCCCTGTGCGCCGGCTTCCTCGTAACCGGAAGTTCCGTTGATCTGGCCGGCCAAGTATAGGCTGCGGCACACCTTGGTTTCCAAGGAGGAATTCAATTGCGTCGGGAAGGCGAAATCATATTCCACTGCATACGCAGGACGCATGATCTCCGCTCTTTCGCACCCGATGATCGTTCGGACCATTTCCACCTGCACCTCGTAAGGCAGGCAGGTAGAAAATCCGTTGACATAGAACTCGTCAGTCGCGATGCCCTCTGGTTCGAGAAAAATCTGCTGTCGCTCCTTCTCTGGGAACTTGACGATCTTGTCCTCAATCGACGGGCAATATCGAGGGCCGACCCCCTCGATCACGCCGGAATACATCGGGGACTTGTGCAAATTGACTCGGATGATCTCGGCCGTCTTGTCGGTTGTGAACGTGATGAAGCAGCTCATCTGGCCGTTTAGCCGGTCCATGATCGATCCAGGGGGATACTTGCCGCAAGAGTGCCCAACATCGTTCGGAGTGATTCCAGAATGTTCCATGTGGAACAAATCATCTTTCCAATAGGTGAAATAAGGAACCGGCTCGTCACCAGGCTGGGGATCCATTTTGGAAAAATCCAAAGAATTCTTGAGCAACCGAGGTGGCGTTCCGGTCTTCAGTCGTCCCAGTTCAATTCCAATTTCTTTGAGAGAACCAGACAAACCCATCGCCGCAGATTCACCGGCGCGACCTCCCGATTGTTGATTCTGGCCGATGTGCATCAGGCCACGTAAGAACGTGCCAGTCGTGACCACCACCGTTTTTCCGTGATACTGGACATCTAGGGATGTTTCCACACCAAAGACCTGACCCTCTTTGACCAAAAACTTGGTGGTCTGACCTTGCTTGCAATCGAGATTCGCTTGGCGTTCGCAAATCCACTTGAGGCGAAACTGGTAAGCCTTTTTATCGCATTGGGCGCGTGGCGCCCAAACCGAAGGCCCACGTTTTCTATTTAGCATCCGAAACTGCAATCCAGTCATATCAGCAGTTTTGCCCGTTTCTCCTCCCAGCGCATCAATCTCCCGGGTCAAATGCCCCTTGCCCAATCCGCCGATAGCCGGGTTACACGACATCTGCCCGATTGTATCAAGATTGATCGTCAGCAGAAGTGTTTGGCACCCCATTCGAGCAGAAGCCAAAGCTGCTTCCACTCCCGCGTGGCCGGCTCCGATGACGATGACATCGTATTTTTTTTGGTAAACAAACACAGGAAAACTAAGTGAGTTGGTAAGTAGATTCAAACGGACTGTCCTGCATCTGCTTTTGAATCCCTCGCGGATTCGCTGCAAGATGCTCGCAAATCTTGAAGACTGTCTCGAACTCTCCATGAGCACCAATACCGTTGGCAATTTGGAGCGAAGTCAGCGCATGGCCATTTTTCTCCGCCAGATAATTCAAGACTCTGAGCTGAAGATCTATCACGGCTCCTGCGGCCTTCTTCCCGGCCTCAACACCAGGTTGATGATAAGCATTGACGTTGATAAGATTCGCGTAGAGGCCAACGGTTCGCTCAAATAGTGCGATGAGTAGTCCAATAGTGAACGGGTTTAGCTTCTTTACTGTTATCGTTATTGATTCTCTGCCATTATCATGCAAAGCCTGTCGGGTTCCTAGGTAAAAGCCGGAAAGGAAGTCGCCTGAGGTCACTTTCGGTTCAACAAACAGAGATTCGGTTTCCCGATCGGTCAAGACCTCGATGAATGTCGCAAAAAAATTGTTGACCCCATCTCTTAGCTGTTGAATGTAAGCATGTTGATCTGTTGCCCCTTTATTGCCATACACAGCAATCCCCTGGTTCACCACGTGCCCGTTCAGGTCACACTCCTTTCCAAGTGATTCCATGATCAATTGCTGGAGATACTTTGAAAACAGCTCGAGACGATCTTTATATGGCAAAACAATCAAATCCTTTAATCCTTTACCGTTGCCGGCATGGAACCACATCAAAGCGAGTTGCGCCGCTGGATTGGCGTTGCTCACCGGTTGACGAGTCACCTCATCACAAGCCTTTGCTCCAGCGAGCATCGAGTCGATATCGATCCCTTGCAAAGCGGCGGGAAGCAGACCCACCGTTGACAATTCGCTGGTGCGTCCCCCAACCCAGTCCCACATCGGAAAACAGGAAATCCATCCGTTTTTTATTGAAATACTGTCCAATGCACTTCCGTTACCAGTAACGGCTACTGCGTGCTCGGAAAATCTCAGCCCTGCCCGCTCGTAAGCAGCCTGAGCTTCAAGCATCCCATTTCGGGTTTCCTTCGTCCCTCCCGATTTAGAGATCACCACGCAAAGCGTTTCTCCCAGCTCGGTAATGATCTTTGACATTACCTTGTCCATGCCGTCCGGATCAGTGTTGTCAAAAAAGAACACCTCTAGTTTATCGGCCGTCGGTTGGCCCAGCGCATGAGATACAAATTGCGGGCCGAGGGCCGAGCCGCCGATGCCAATCACCAGCAGATTTTTGAACGCCCCCCTAGCTCCTCGAACCGCGCCGCTGTGAACTTCAGCAGCGAAGAGTTTGATCGCCGCCAGCGTGCCGTCGATCTCCTGACGAATCTCCATCGTGGGCGCGAGCGCGGAGTTTCGCAGCCAATAATGTCCCACCATCCTATTCTCATCAGGATTGGCGATGGCCCCTCTTTCCAGTTCCGACATTGCCGCGAATGCTTTCTGGATGCGCGGCTCCATGCGGGAAAAGAAATCATCGGCGAAATTCATCCGGCTGATGTCCACGGCCAGACCGAGGTCGGGAAACTCCGAATAATATTTTTGAAACCTGTCCCACAATTGCTCTTTTGATAAATTCATCGATGGCTTCAGGATTTTAGCAAAGGGCTGAACCATTGGAACAACCAATTCGCCCCGTCGATCAATAAAAACAAAATGGACATTGAAAAGCTAGTTGCTAAAGTTTTGGTCAATTTATGAAAATAAATCCACTGGCGGCGTTTCTGGTGGGAGCATTGTTTCTCAGTTCAGTGAGTGCCGCCGGATTCGCGATCTGGCATGTGATTTCCGTGCGGGCGGTTTACCAAATGCAACCGCAGCTGGCGGAGATCAATGTTGTCGTTGCGCGGACTCAGATGCTGATCAATGAGGCCATGGAGTATCGCAAGCACAATCCGGCCATTGATCCCATCCTTCAGACAGTAAATCCGCGGGCCAGTCTGCCCGCCAGCGCACGCACCAAGTCCCCGGGGAAATAATATTATGACCCCTGTAGAAAACCAGGCTGATCTACCAACAAGCCCGTCTCCAGGCGGATCGGTGACGGCGGAGGATGCTTTGCAGGCCCAGGTGCATTCGTTGCGCACATTATTCTCCTGCACCTTGGTCGCCCTGATTATTTTGAGCTTTGGGGTCAACCTCTTCATCTGGCGGCAGATGAGCCTCACGCGCCAGCAGTTGGATGAAAACTCGCGCATGGTGGCCGAGTATCGCCGGGTGACTGAGCCGAGGATCAGGGACCTGCTCGGCAGGCTGGAAGTGTTCGCCGCCGCCAATCGCGATTTTCAGCCGATCCTGGCAAAATACATTCCTCCCCGACCACAGCCCGCGCCGGCAACGCCCACCAAGCCGGCAAAATAAATCTGCCCGCCCGGCCTGTCATCTGGGTTATTTACTCGCGCCCAGTTTTACCCCGCACCGATGGCAATAATTTGCCGCAGCCAGACTGAGCGTTCCGCATTCGGCGCACTTTTGCTGCGCGTTCTTCGCCCGGTGATGAATCATCAGATTGCGAATGTATGGAATCCAAGTGAAGGCGTAGGCAAAGATGAACACCGAGTCCCTCTGATAAAAAGCCGCGTAGGCCAGCAGCAGCATGGAGCCGGTGATGCTCAGCCACCAAAACGCGCTCGGCACCACCACCTGCCGGCGCTTCTCCGTGGCATACCACTGCACGAAGAACCGCGAAAAAAAGACGCCGTTGCCCAGCCAGCCGACCACCTTCCACCAATGCCACTGGATACCGAGAAATTGGTGGCTGTCTGCGAGAATATTCAGGTTCGTTTCCATAAATGCCAACGGCCAAGGCTAACGGGGCGTGGCTGAAAAAATCAACCGCTGATCCCGTGCCCTGGCCTTGGCCGCGCCTCGGCTATTATTCGCCGAGCAATTTCTCGACCTTCGCCGCCAGGTCACGACCACCGTTCAAATCCCGCAGCTTGCCCTTCTTGTCCACGAGCCACACCGTCGGGATGGAAGAGATTTCAAACTCCTTGCCCAGTTTGTTCTCCCACGCCAGCCCGTCAAAATACTGCGGCCAGGCCATCGTTTCGTCCGTGACAAATTTTTGCAGGGCCTCCTTGCTCTTGTCGAAACTGATGCCGACGATCTCAAAACCTTTCGGATGTAGCTTGGCGAAAACCTCCTTCACCTCCGGCAGCGCCGCGCGGCACGGCGCGCACCAGGTGGCCCAGAAATCCACCAGCACCACCTTGCCCTGCAAGGTCGCGAGATCGACTTCCTTCCCGTCCAGCCCGGTGAACTTCAGCTGGAGCGGCTGGCCGAGCCGGTCGAGTTTCCGCAATTGCGCCAACGCCGTCTCCTTTGATTCGCCCATTGCGCTGGCCGCGACCTCCTTCGTCAGCGCGCGGCCCTTTTCCACGTCGCCGTTTTCGAGATGCGCATCGGCCGACATCAGAAACAGCTCGAAAACCTCCTGCAGTTTCGGAAATTCCTTTTGCAATTCCCTCGATCCTTTCTCCAATGCCGCAGCCAGCGCGATCTTGTTGGTGCCGGCCGACTGCTCGGCGGCGCCCATCACCCGTCGCGCCCGCAGCCCGAACCGTTCCTCCTCCGGCAATTTCGGGTCCTTCAGCCGCGCGTCCTCCAGCTCGTTCAGCCGCGGCTGCCGGTTGGTGTTGCCGAGCTGCAGCGACACGGAGATCAGCCGATGCTCCATCTTGCGCGCCTCCTCGGCTTTGGCGTGATCGGGAAATTTTTTATAAAAATCCTTCGCCTGATCGGCGGCCTCGCCGGCCAGCTCGGCGTTGCGCTTCTCGAAGGCGGCCACCTCCTCCTTGCCTGGTTCCTTCGTCTGCCATTCGATGGGCGGCCGCGGCGCCTGCATCGCTTTCATCACCACTTTCCACGCCGCGTCTCCGTCGGACACCGCCGCCTCCTTCGCGGGCGCGGCGCTGGGCTTTTTTTCCGGCTCGGCGGCATTGCAGCCCGCCGCCGTCAGCGCGCAGAGGGCGAGCAGGCGGGCCGGACGAAACTGACGGATCCATGGGATGAGGTTCATATGATTTAATTTTCCTAGGTGGCGTGGTGGTTCAAATACGACGTGAGCTTGTCCAAAACTAATTGCCGCCGGCGCGGATTGTCGGCCGCGTTGAAATCCGCCTCGCGCCCGTCCGCGCCGCCGCCGCGCAACGCGATTTGCAGGGCGGCCTGCGCGGCCTGCGCGTCATCGAAGGCAAGATTGCAGCGCGGCTTCCCCTCCAGTTCGATGCGTTGCGCCTTGCGCGCAAACTCCAGCAGCACGGCGCACGGTTCGAGGCAGGGAATCAAACTCCGGGCCTCGCCGGGCGGCCATCCCTCCACCGTCCAAAGCCGCTGCTTCAAACAAAAATTCTGATGGCAGCCGGCCCGCGCCACCTGCGCCGCCTGCTCATCGGTCAACAACGCCGTGGCGCGATACATGCCCGTCTGCCGCGCGGTGAACTCCCGGTAATGCGTCACCGGTGGACGCAGCGATTGCGCGGCGTACCAGTCGGCCACCGCGCCCGGATAGAGGTGCCGCAGGGCCGTCTCCAGCTCCTCCTCGGTGCGCGCAAGGCAGCGCCAGCCGGCCTGCAAATTCGGCGCGGACTTCAACGGACGGAACGCGCCGGCCTCCGTGAACTGCGCGAGTGATCGCAACTCCTCCGGTGTCACCTCGCGTAAAGTTGCGGCCTCCCGATCCGCGAGGTGTCGCAATTCATATCCCTCCGTCATTCGCACCACGCGCACCTGGGCGAGGGTCAACTCCGGCTTGATGCGCGCCAGCAAGGCGCGCAGGGCAAGATTCGTGACGGCGGACATATTGGGGCCAGCGTAAAGCATCGCGGCGGTTTGGAAATGGAAAAACTGCTTGGTGGCGGGCCACGCCCGCTCGCTTAACTCCACGCCACCATCCCAACTTGCATTTCTCACCACCTGCGCGAATCGATGCCAAGGTGTCGGGCCGATGCCGCAGTTCCGACGCAGGTCCCCGGAACGCCGACCTCAGTCGGCAGAAGGCGGCGAAGTTCGAACGCGATGGAATCTCCTGAACTCTGACTGTGGCCGGAAGTCTCTGCCGGCTGAAGCCGGCCTTTCTCCTCCGCGCTTCTGGCGCGAACACTCAGCCAGGCGCTCCGCGATCCATACCGTCAGCCCGCCATTGACCGGGCCGAGCCGTGACTCCGTTTCCCGCCCACCCTCCGCCGCCTCCGCCGGACGGCCGCAATCTGCCTGAATGATTTCGCAGCGCCGGCCGAGCGCAAGAATCGCCTCGCGCGTCGCCGTCGCATCCGCATCCGGGTGCCGGCCGCGTAGGCGCCCTTCAACCACACTCCGTGGATGAGAAAATCCGGGGCAAAGATTCCAATGAAACGGCCCGGAGGGCGAGGAGAAGACGTTTGGTATTCATGCCGGGAGAATGTTATTTCGGGCCGGCTCAGCCAGCGCGGAGAGGAAGTAAAACTAGGAGCGCTGAGACAACCGGCACTCGGTTCGCCAAACTTTTTGCTCGCAAAGCTCGCGGGTGAAAATTAGCTTCGCGTCGTCACTCAACCCGCAAACCACTATGGACATCCTTTTCAAATGCACCGCCTGCGACCAGGAACTTTCTGCCGAGCCGGCCGGTGCGGGCACGACCATTCAATGTCCCGCGTGCGGGGAATCGCTGGTCATTCCCTCCGGCCCCGTCCCGCCCATCGCCAGCTCTGCCGGCGCGAAAGAAGAGAAGCATTTCGCCGTGCCGCAGCACGCCGTGACCGTCGCGCTGATTGAAAAGCCGCTCGCGTCGCTCGAGGCCGCCGCCCACGCCGACAAAAAAGTTCGCGTCCGGACGATGCGCCACTCGGACTGCGTGGAGGTGGGCAAGGATCATTTTGACGAGAAAGTCACGGCGGTTCTGCAAAAGATCGGTGAGGCCAACATCATCAGCCTCAACACGGTCAACTACACCCACCTCGATCTGGCCTCGCGCCAGTTGGTCAGCGATTACGGCGTGCTGATTATTTACCGGGGATAGCCTCGCGCTCGATCTCGCGCTCCAAAAATTCCTCCGGCGCGCAACCGCCCTCCCGCCCCGGTGTTCGGAAAAGGGTGAAACTTGCCGAACACTCCAGATGGTTCAACCGAGACGGAATCGCGCCGTTGCTCGCTCTGTCGCTTTTGGCGATCTGCCTGGAACCAACACGACGCGCGGCCCATTCGCCAAATTTACCCGGCTCAAATCTCGTCGGAAACTCCCATCAACTGCGGCAGACCGTCACGATCCAGTTTCTCGACTCGCCCGCCTGGGTGACCGGACTCTATTTTTATTGCTTGATCGTCGTGCTGATTTATCTCGCCGAGAGACGCCTGCCGGTCTGGGTCACGGGCTGCACCTTTGCCCTGCTGGCTGCGCCCAGGCTGATGGATTTGATCCGCGCCGCGTTGTTCGCCGCGAAACGGATCGAATAGCAGGGTGAACCTTTCCGGCCAAGTTCCGTTTCGACGATTGCGGGTTCAAACTTCGCGGGATCAATGATCACGCGCTTCACCTTCTACAATTTCCGCTATTGCGTCCGCCCGAACTTCTTTTCCAGCTCGCGGTAGTTCATTTCGATGAGCGTGGGGCGGCCGTGCGGGCAGGTGTAGGGCATCGCGCATAGACGGAGATCGTTGACCAGATTTTCCAGCTCCGGCCCGCCCAGCGGATCGTTCGCCTTCACCGCGTGGCGGCAGACCGTTTTGGCGACGGTGTGTTCGCCAAGGCGCAGCACGTTCACGCCGTCGCCGGCGGCTTTCAATTCATCAATCAGGCCCAGCACGAAGCCGCGCGCGTCCGGCGCTTTCACCATCGGCGGCAGGGCATCGAGCAGAAAGGTGCGCTCGCCAAATTCGCTTAGGCCCACGCCCAGCCGCACCAGCGTGGGCAGCAGCTCGCGGAGAAAATGCGCGTCGCGCGCCGACAGCTCGACCGTCTCCGGCAGCAGCAACCGCTGGGACGCCGCCGCGCCGCCGGACTCCAGCCGCGCCAGCATCTGCTCGAACAAAATTCGCTCGTGCGCCGCATGCTGATCGAGCAGCACCAGTCCGCGGTCCGATTCGAGCACGACGTAGAGGCGGCCGATGACGCCGACGAGACGGAGCGGGACGTGGAGGAGGGGAGTAGGTGGGGCGTGGGACGTGGGGCGTGAGAGGTCGGGGGGCGGCGCGGGGAAAGCGGGCGGGGCGGAGAGGTTCGGAGCGGGCGTGGTCGTGGGCGCAAGCGGCAGATAGGGCTGGGCACGCGGCGGCAAGGGCGGGGTATTTTGGATTTGCGATTTTGGATTTGCGATTTCGGGAAAAGGAGCGCGGGTGACTTCAGCTTTGAACTTTGCACTTGGCCCCTGGAACTCGACCGCCTCCGGCGCCGGGGCACTGTGAAATTTGAGCAGCGTTTCGCGGACGGCCTGCGCGACGAGGTGGCGGATGGCGCGTTCATTGTGGAATTTCACCTCGCGCTTGGCCGGATGAATGTTCACATCGACACTCGCGGGATTGATTTCCAGAAACAGGCAGCAGACCGGGTAGCGGCCTTTCATCAACGCGGTGTGATAGCCCTCCATCAGCGCGAAGTTCAGCCCGCGATTTTCCACGGGACGGCGGTTGACGAAGAGATGCTGATCCTCGCGCGTCGAGCGCGAGACGCCGGGCGCGCCGATGAAACCCCAGAGATGAAACGCGGAGTTCGCCACGGGCGCTTCGAAATTTTCCGGATCAGCCGCCTCGGCCAGCGCGGCGGTAAACTCGACGGGGAGCAGTTTCTGGTCGCCGCCTTGCAGCGCGCGGAGACGTTCGCGGAGCGCGGCGAGCTTGTCGTCGGACTTGATGGCGGGCAGTTGCCAGATGGTCCGGGAATCGCGCAGAAAAGTGAATCCGACCGCCGGATGCGCGAGCGCGGCGAGCGTGAGGTAGTGCTGGATGTGCGCCGTCTCGGTCTCTTCGCTGCGGAGAAATTTGCGGCGCGCGGGCAGGTTGAAAAACAGTTGCCGCACTTCGACGCTGGTGCCGGACGCAGCTCCCGCCGCTTTGACTTCGATAATTTTTCCACCGTTGATGACGACCTGCGTGGCGTCCGGCGCGTCGCTCTCGCGTTCGCGGGTGGTGAGCGTGAAGCGGCTGACGCTGGCGATGCTCGGCAGGGCCTCGCCGCGAAAACCCATCGTGGCGATGGCGCTCAAATCTTCCGCGCGCCGGATTTTGCTGGTGGCGTGGCGTTCGAGGCAGAGCAACGCATCGTCCTTGCTCATGCCGAGGCCGTCGTCGGTCACGCGGACGAGGCTGCGTCCGCCGGCCTGGATTTCCACGGTGACGCGCGCGGCTTCGGCATCGAGGGAATTTTCGACCAACTCCTTGACGACGCTGGCGGGGCGCTCGACCACTTCGCCGGCGGCGATCTGGTTGGCGACTTGTTCCGGCAGCAAACGGATGCGGTTCATCGGGGAAATTTCCGCGGGGGGTGAACGCCTACGCCGCCGGGCGCGGTAGGGCGAAGCCGAAGAGGGCGCCGCCAGCGGGGTCGTTGCGGGCATAGATGCGGCCCTGGTGCTCCTCGACGATGCGTTTGGAAATGGAAAGGCCCAGGCCGGGGCCGCGCGGCTTGCCAAAGGTGGCGAAGGCCTCGAACAACTGTTCGAGAATCTCCGGCGCGATACCGCAGCCGATGTCCTCGATCTCGGTGATGACCTCGGTGGGGGTGACGTGGAAGTGGAGCTTGATTTTGCCGCCGTCGGGCAGGGCATCGACGGCATTGAGCATGAGATTATAGAAAACGCGGCTGAGCCGCTGGGGGTTGAGCGAGAGTTTGACGGCGGGCGGCGGGCTCTTCAATTCGACGGTCACGCCCCGGAGGACGATTTCCTTTTCGATTTCCTCGATGATGGATTTCGCGAAGGTGGCGCAGGCCGAGCGCGGCTGGCGGTCGAGCACGGCCATCTCGCCGAACAGATCGCCGGGCAGCAGCCGCGAAAAAACGTGCCGCTCGGTCTGGCTGACGGCGGCGGAAATCTGCACCAGGCCGGACTTGACGATGTAAAGCCCGTCCCCGGCATCGCCTTCCTTGAAGATTTCCCGGGCGGGGGCAAAGGTCAGCTCCCGAGTCACGGCCTTGAGGCTGTCCAACTCGGCGGGCAGGAGGCAACTGAAGAGCTTGCTCGTTTCCAGCGGGACCATGCCGGGACTTTAGGGGAAAAACATTTGAGGTAAAGCAAAGAGATGGATCCTGTGGAATCAACCCAGGCTTGAGCTTTGAAAAGGTTGGCGGATTGCTCGTCGGTTGCTATCTTTCCCACGCACCCATGTCGAATCACAATAAGAACCATGATGCATCCAGACTCCGATGCGGAAGGCTGTTGATCGGATTGGGTATCTTCGCCGGGTTGGCCGCGCTGGCAACGGCCTGCGCTCAAGACGACAAACAGCCCGCCCCCGCCACGAATGCGCCGCCGGCCCCGCCAGCCGTTTCCACCAACCGCGCCGCGCCGCCCGCGACCAATCCTCCCAGCCTGAGCGTGAACGAGGCGGTCATGGTCACCGCCGTGCTGGATTTCGGCCTGCCCATCCCGACCATCGCCGCCGCGCTCCGCGAGATCGAGCGCCGGTCTCAGCCGGACGACGGCGCCGGCCGCACCTTCGCCATTCTTGACGCCTACGGCGAGCCGACGCCCGACGGCAAGCTGCATATTTCGATGCACGTCAGCTCTGAGAAAACCGGCACCGGCGCGCTGGTCTTCAAACGCACCGGCGAAGTCCTCTGGCAAAACAAAATCGTCGCCTCCACCAACGCCGCCAAATTCACCGGGAAAAATCTGCTCATCTTCGTAAACGACGGCGCGGGCCGGTCGCTGACGGTGGACGGCTCGAACCGTCCCGCAACCATCCTCAGGGCCAATGCGAAGGAACTCGGCGTCTCCATCGAATCGATCTGGCCCGAGGGCGCGGAGCGCGAGGTGACGTTTCTCTACAGCGCCTGCGGCTGCCCGGTGAAAGTCATGGTCCGGCGCGTCGGCGACCGCACCATCCGCACCAAGGAACTGCCCGTCATCTTCCCGGATGACCCCGCCGTGGTCGAGGTGATTGGCCGGCTGATGGGGTGGTGATGCCTGCCGGGCGCGACGGTCGGAAAAAAGATTGAGTGACTTGGGCGCGGATCGCGTAATAATACTTTCAGGAACAAACAGAAAATATGAAGACTCTCCAGAACATCGCCGCCGCCCTGCTCCCCGTCACCTTCGCCCTCGCCCTGCTCGCCGGCTGCCAGGCGGAAGAAAAGCCGGTGGCGGCCGCCAAACCCTACACGCTCAAAACCTGCCCCATCTCCGACGAAGTCATCGACGACAAGGGCGACATGAAGCCGTACTCGTTCGTCCACGAAGGCCGCGAGATCAAACTGTGCTGCAAAGGCTGCCTGAAAGATTTCAACAAAGACGCCCCCAAATACGTGGCGAAGATCG
>CANMZY010000019.1:0-18052 GCA_947502425.1 Verrucomicrobiales bacterium | reverse complement strand
GCGGTTGGCGGGCGTGCCCGCCGCCCGGCTGGTCTTCGTGGATGAAAGCGGGGCCCACACCCAGATGACCCGGCGCCACGGGCGCAGTCCGATCGGGCATTATCGGACGACCACGCTGATCCCCGCCGTGCGGCTCACCGGGCCCCAAGCACCCTGGATGTTTGATGGGCCGATGAATGGCGAACTGTTTTTGGCCTGGGTGAAACAGGGGCTGGTGCCGGGGTTGCAACGGGACGACGTGGTTATCCTGGAAAATCTGGCCAAGCACAAGGTGGCGGGCGTCCGGGAGGCCATCGAGGCCGCCGGGGCGCGGCTGGAGTATCTGCGGGCTGCCGGACGTTCCTTTCGCTGGCGATGCGGCTGCGGCACGGGGACAAGCGCTGGACGCGGCTGATATTGAAGCGGCGGTTTTCGCCGGGCTGGCCGGCCTATTCCGACCTGCGCGCGGTCGCCCGCCAAAAAAATCCCCGGACGCGGCTCTTTTTGTATTACTCCACGGACAACCGCGCCGACCCGGCCCATGCGAATCATCTGGCGGATTTGCCGGGCGTCCAGCTTCGCGCCCAGGCCGAGGGCGGGCACCGGGTGGTGACGCATCTGAAGAACTCCGGGGAACTGGAAAGAATTTTGCGGACGGCGGTGGACGGGCGGGCGGTTCCGTGGCCCGATGGGTGAGAGGTTTCGAGAATCCGCGCCCGATTTCGGCAGACAAGCCTTGCCGCCGGTCGGGCGTTCCGCTAAATGAATTTCATCCCGCCTCGTCCGTCTGGATTGATCGGCGGAGATATGCCGCCAATCAAATTATGAAAAAACATCTGTTGTCCGTCCTGCTCACCCTCGGCCTGGCCGCCGCCGTCCACGCCGCCGAGCCGAAAAAGGTTCTCGTCGTCACTGTCACCACCGGGTTCCGCCACAGTTCCATCGCCACGGCGGAGAAGGTCATCGCTAAGATCGGCGCGGACAGCGGCGCGTTCACCGTCGATTTCGTCCAGCAGCCCGGCGCGGGCGCTCCACGCAAGCCCAGTCTGCCCAAGAAGCCGGCCGACCTGGGGACGGATGCCAATGACGCCGCCAAGAACAAATACGCGGCGGAGATGAAGAAGTTTGCCGCGGCCGAGATCAAGTACCAGGCCGACCTGGAAAAATTCACGGCCGACGAGGCGAAGTACAAGGTGCTCCTGGCCGGCGGGGCTCCGACGATGGCGACCGCGATGGCGAAGCTTTCCTTGGACAACCTGAAGAATTATGACGCGGTGATCTTCGCGAACACCACGGGCGACCTCGCGCTGCCGGACAAGCAGGGGTTTATCGACTGGGTGAAGGCCGGGCACGGCTTCGCCGCCATGCACAGTGGCAGCGACACGTTCCATGGATTCAGGCCCTACATCGACATGCTCGGCGGCGAATTCGCCGGCCACGGCGCGCAGGAGATCGTGGAACTGCTGAACAAGGACACGGAGCATCCGGCCACCAAAGATTTCGGGGCCTCCTGGAACATCAACGGCAAGCGCGAGGAGATGTACCTCTTCAAGAGCTACCATCAGACGAACGTGCATGAATTGCTCGTCATGGACAAGCATCCGAACAGCAAGGCAGCAGGAAATTATCCCGTCGCCTGGTGCAAGGAGTTCGGCAAGGGCAAGGTGTTCTACACCTCGCTCGGCCACAATGAATACGTCTGGGAGATGGCCGAATTCCAGAAGCACATTCTCGGCGGCATCAAATGGGCGCTCGGACTCGAGAAGGGCAACGCCGTTCCGCAGCTGAAATAGTATTGCCGGGCAACTTCGAATTCGTCAGGGCCGGAGTGATCCGGCCCTGATTTTTTTTGGCCCAGCCCAGACGGTGCCCGGCACTCCGCCGGAAACCTAGCCGCCTCGAAGTCAGCCGCCGCTATACAGCGGCGGCTACGAGGTTGGTGGGGCGGCGGTCACTTCGCCACGGCGCGGGTGTGACTGAGGAACCACTCGTAGAGCTTGGGGTTGCTGTAGGTCTCGGTCCACGAATCGTGGCCGGCGTCGGGATAGACCGTCAGTTCGGCCTGCTGACAGCCGGCGTGCTTGAAACCCGCCACCATCTTTTCCGATTCCGCCAGCGGCACGGCGGTATCTTTGGTGCCGTGAAACGCCCAGATCGGCAGCGTCTTGATCGCATCGCGTTTGGTCTTGCTGGTGAGCAGCAGGTCGATGGTCGAGCCGCCGCCGCAGATCGGCGCGACGGCCGCGAAGCGCTCCGGGTATTTCGCCGCGAGGCTCCAACTGGCGAAACCGCCCATGCTCAGGCCGGTTAGATAAATTCGGTTCGTGTCCACGTGGTGCTGCGTGCTCACGCTGTCGAGCAGCGCCAGCAGCGTGTCGTCCGACCAGCGTTCCCCGCCGGGGCATTGCGGCGAGACGATGATGAACGGCAGCTCCTGGCCGGCGGCGACGAGCTTCGGCGGGCCGTGAATGGCGACCTTGCTCAAGTCCGCGCCGCGTTCGCCCGCGCCGTGCAGAAACATCATCAACGGCCAGCGCTTGGCGGCCTTGGCGTCGTAATCTTTCGGCAGCGCGAGCAGGAAATGCGTGGTGACGGTGCGGGTGATTTTGACATCCAGCTTCTGGACCGACTGGCCCGCAGGCTGGGCGGAGGTTTTTTTGGTGGCCATGGTGAAGGCAAGGACCAGGGTGAGAAGGAGTAGTGGGGCGCGCATGATTTTTCGGGCTACATGAGTTTCAGTTTCGGCAAATCCTGGGAATCGACGAGGCCCACGGGTTCGTTTTTCGCGTTGACCACGATCAGGTCGTCGATGTTGCGTTTGTTGAAAATTTTCAGGGCCTCGACAGCCAGCGCGGTTTCGCGGATGCAGATCGGGCGGCGCGTCATGACGCGGGCCAGCGGCTGGGCGAGCAGATCGTGATCGGCCGCCATGCGGCGGCGGAAATCGCCGTCGGTGAAGACGCCGCTGAGTTTGCCGCGCGCGTTGACCACGCTGAGGCTGCCGGATTTCGCGCGGGTCATGACGAGCAGCGCGTCCTTGATCGTAAGTTTTTCCGGGGCGACGGCGTTGCGCTCGCCGGTGCGCATGATGTCGCGCACCTGGAGGAGGAGCGCACGGCCGATCGCGCCGCTCGGATGGTGGCGCGCGAAATCCTTCTCCGTGAAACCGCGCGCCTGCAGCACCGCCATCGCCAGCGCGTCACCAAGGACGAGCATGGCGGTGGTGCTGGCGGTGGGCGCGAGATTGAACGGGCAGGCCTCCTTCGGCACGCGGGCGTTCAACACCACGTCGCTGTGACGGGCGAGCGAGGAACGAAGCGCGCCGGTGAAGGAAATAATTTTTACGGAGAACCGCTTGAAGGCGGGCAGGAGATTGAGCAGTTCCTCGGATTCACCGGAGTAACTGAGCGCAAGGATCACGTCACCGTCGTTGACCACACCGAGATCGCCATGGAGCGCGTCCACGCTGTTGAGCGGGACGCTGGTCGAGCCGGTGCTGGTGAGGGTGGCGGCGATTTTTTGTCCGATGTTGCCGGACTTGCCAATGCCGACGACGATGATTTTGCCGCGTTGCCGCAAGGCCGCGACGATCAGTTCCACCGCGCAGTCAAAGGACGTGTCGAGCTGCGCGCGCACGGCCTTGAGCGCGGCCAACTCGATGTCGAACACGGCACGGGCACGGGCGAGGTGGTTTCTATTTTGTTTCAAGAATTTCATCGGGATGCACCAGCAGGAGGTTGGGAAAAATTTTGAAATCACCGGTGTTGAAGGTCAGCAAATGAGTGACGCGGTGGATTTCCATGACGGCGACCAGACGGGCGTCGTGAACTTTTCGTCCTTTGATGGCCAGGGAACTGACCAGATGCAGCCAGCGTGGAAAGATTTCCGATGAATCCGGCAGGAAAAGAAATTGCGATTGAAACTGCCCGATCTGGTGGCGGGTCATTTCCGGTGTCCAGCCGAACCCGTTAAATTCGAGTGACCGTGTCGCCACCGACCAGAATTCGATGAAATTTTGCGCGGTCAGATGCATCGGCTCGTTGCGCTCAAACAAACGCTGCACGGCCCGCAGGGCGGGCGCATGAGCCGGCGAGTTGGTGTCACAAAACCGGAGCAGGAGATTGGTGTCCAGCAGCCAGGCCATCAATCGTAAATGTTTTCCCGGCGCAAGGACTCGTCCGGCAAGGGTGGTTCGCGGCGTTTAGGCAGGGCGTCCGCCCATTGCCGGAAGGACTCGGCCCGCTCGGCCGGCGTGCGGTCGGACGGCGCAGGCTTCGGTGTGTTCAGTGGAGCCAGAATCAACCGGGCATCCTCGGTCGTCACCTCGTAGGCCGTGTGCGGCTGGACATGCCGCATCACTTCCGGTGGCAGTTGCATCGCGCCGCTTTCGCTGATTTCAACAATGGCATTCATTTTCATTCAACGAACACAGGCTAATCGACCGCCGCCAAAACTCAACGTGTTTGTCCTACTCCGTGTTCGGATAGGAGCCGAGAACTTTCACGAAGGAGCATTGCAGGCCAAGCTCGACGATGGCGCGGGCGACCTTGCGGTCTTCCGCGTGGCCGTCGCAATCGACGAAGAAGAAATATTCCCACGCCTTGCGCTTGCTCGGGCGGGATTCGATTTTCGTCATGTTCAATTTGTATTTGCGGAAGGCGCCGAGGGCGCGGTGCAGCGCGCCGACCTGGTGAGCGATGCTGAACATGATGCTGGTGCGGTCGTGGCCGGTGGGCGGGCTGCACTGGCGGCCGAGGACGAGGAAGCGGGTGACGTTGACGGCGTTGTCCTGGATGTCGGTTTCCAAAACGTCCAGGCCGTAGCGTTCGGCGGCGAGGGAGCCGGCGATGGCGGCGGCCTGTTTGGCGGCGGCGGCCTGTTCCGCCGAGCGGGCGTTGGAACTGGTCTCGATGATTTCAACGTGTGGAAGCTTGCGCTGCACCCAGGCGCGGCATTGGGCCAGCGACTGCGGGTGGGCAAAAAGTTTTTTGATCTGTTCGTGTTTGAGATTGCCGATCAGGCATTGCTGCACGGGCAGGATGATCTGCGCGACGATCTTAAGGTCGCTGTCCACGAACATGTCGAGGGTGTGGGTGACGACGCCTTCGGTGGAGTTTTCTACGGGCACGACGCCGTAGTCCGCGCGGTTTTTGCCCACCTCGGAGAACACGTCGGAGATGGTCTTGAGCGCGGCGTAGTGGAGGCTGGAGCCGAAGCGTTTGATGGCGGCCTGATGGGTGAAGGTGGCTTCCGGCCCGAGGTAGGCGATGGTCATCGACTTTTCCAGCGAGAGGGCGCTGGACATGACCTCGCGATAGATCGCGCGCAGCGAATCGTCCGTGATCGGGCCTTGGTTGGCCTTGCAGATGCGCTGGAGAACGGCCCGCTCGCGGTGGGGCGCGTAAATTTCCTCGCCGTTCTTGAGCTTGATCGCGCCGATTTCCAGAACGTGGCGGGTGCGCTCGTTCAGGAGCTTGACGAGGTGCGCGTCAAGCTGGTCGATGGCCTTGCGGTGTTCGGGAATGTTCATCCGGTTTGGTTCACGGTTGCGGCGGCGCGGGCGGCGCGGCGGGTTCGGGCGTGGCCGGGGTTTCGAGGGCGAACTGTTCCGGCGGCGCGGTGGCCAGTCCGGGATCGACGGTCAGCAGCGATTCGGGTTTTTTCACGACGATGCGGCGCAGTTCGTCGGCGGCGGGCAGGTCTTCCAGGGCGCGTAGCCCGAAGTATTCGAGGAAGGTGGTGGTGGTGGCGTAGAGCGAGGGGCGGCCCACGACTTCGGCGCGGCCGATCTGCTCGACGAGGCCGCGTTCGAGGAGTGTCTGCATGACGCCATCAACGGCGACGCCGCGCACCTGTTCGATCTCGGCGCGGGTGACGGGCTGGCGGTAGGCAATGATGGCCAGAGTTTCGAGCGCGGGCTGGGAGAGGCGGGGCGGACGGCTTTTCTCGCCGACGAGCGCCTTGAGCCACGGGGCGAATTCGGGCTGGGTGACGAACTGCCAGCGTTCGGCGACGCAGATCAAACGGTAGGTGCGCGCGGCCTGTTCGTGTTCTTTCACGAGTTCTTCCAGCGCGGCGACGATGGTCTCGTAGGAAGTTTTGACGAAGGGTCGGGCGTCCTCGGAATGTTCGCCGGCGGCCTTGAGCAGGTCGCGCAGGTCTTTTGGGCTTTGCGGATCCTGGGACGAGAACAGGACGGCTTCGAGAATGTGTTTCAGTTCCATGATTTAGGTGGCGGGCGAATTTTCGGTGGCGGCGCCGGGTGTGGCCGACTCCTCGAACAGGGCGTGGTCGGCGATGACGGCGGGCGCGGTGGGTTCGGGGGTCGTGCGGTTGAGCACGATCTCACCGAACTGCTCGCCTTGAATGACGGCGAGCTGCCGGAGCCGGATCAATTCGAGCACGGCCAGAAAGGTGACGACGATTTCCGTGCGGCTGGTGGCCTCGGCGAAGAGGGTGGAGAATTTCACGGTGGCCCGCTCGGTCAGCACCTTGAGGATGGACTCGATTTTTTCGCTGACGGTCCATTTGTCCTCGAAGATGTCGCGCTCGTCGGTGGGCTGGTTGACGCGCTTCAGAATGGCGTTGACTGCGTTGATCAGGTCGAAGAGCGAAACTTCTGGCTTCAGAGTTGGCGTCTCGAAGACTGGCTTGGCGGGCAGGCGGGCGAAGACATCCTCCTGGCGCGCTTCCAGCGACTGCAACTGCGCGGCGGCGTCCTTGAATTTTTTATATTCGACGAGCTGGCGGATCAGCTCCCAGCGCGGGTCCTCGCCTTCGTCCTCGCCCTCGGCCACGACCTGCTGATCGACAGGGAGCAGTTCGCGGCTCTTGATATACATCAGGGTGGAGGCCATCACGAGAAATTCGCCGGCGATCTCGAGGTCGAGCAGGCGCATGACGTCGATGTATTCGAGGAACTGGGAGGCGAGTTTGGTGAGGTTGACCTCGTAGATGTCCACCTCCTCCTTCTTGATGAGGTAGAGCAGCAGGTCGAGTGGGCCTTCAAAGACCTCAAATTTTACTTTGTATTCAGCCATGCGTCGCCGAGGGAGCGCGGAGCCGCCATCGGGACGGCGAATCCTAAAGCGTCCGCCGGTTTGTTGGCAACGTCATTGTCAGCGCGGGCCTAGCGGCGCGGGCCTGGTGACGCGACCGCCGGGCAGGGGATTTTTTTTCTGCTCGAGGAGCCGGCGCTTCCAGCCGGGCGGGCCGGAGTAGCCGCCCAACCCGCCGCCGCTGGTCACGACGCGATGACAGGGGATGAGCAGCGGAACGGGATTCGCGCCGCAGGCGTTGCCGAGGGCGTTGCCGACGGCGCGGCGCGGGCGGCGTAGGTGCGGACTTCACCGGCGGGAATGGCGCGGAGCGCGGCCCAGACTTACTGTTGAAAAGCGGAGCCGGCGGGATCAAGCGGCGGCAGTTGGCCGGAAGGTTTTCCGGCCAGAACCAATTCGAGAGCGCGGCGGGTGAGGCGCGGCCGGCCGTTGGTCTGGTGCGACCGCCCGGCGGCGCGCGCCGGGAAATTCGAGCCAAGCCAGGCCGTGCTCCGAAAAATGCGCGAGGAAGACGCCGGCGGAAACGGCGATGGGCACGGCGCGGGTCATTTGCCGGGCCGCCAGAAAACGAACACGAGCGCGACGGCGATGATGATGATTGCTCCGGCGAGAATAGCCATGAAGTTCATGGAAAAGGATGAGGACATCAATCAACGGCGGAAGAAATAATAGATGAGGCCCCAAAGGAGAAGGAAGAGCACGACGACGAACACTAGGAAACGATTCCGCGCGACGCGCTTCTCGTAGCGCAGCGGGCGCAGGCCCTGGATGCTGCCGGCGGCGAGGTAGTTCACCAGTTTGGGATTCGACGCGGAGGGGCCGCGAAAATTATTTTTCAACCGTTCCCACGCGGCGGCGAGGTCGTATTTACGGATGCCCAGTTCGTTGAAGTGCTGCGGGCCGGCGCTTTCGGGCGGCGCTTTCAGGTGGCTTTGGTTGACGTTTTCGAAAATTGGCTCGCGCGCGGACACGGCCGGCGCAGGGGCGGGGCCGCCGGGCCGGGCGGTGGAGCGGAGGCGCGGCTGCGGTTGGGCGGCCTGCTCGTTCAACTGCCGGATCTGGGCCTCGAGGGCTTGGATCTGGCCGGTCAGTTCCTGCGCGCGGTCGGAAATGGGATCGGTTTTTTTCTTGAACAATCCCATGGCCGGACCTCAGTGGCGCAGGAGCAGAACGAGGAAAATGGCGAGGGCGCCGAGCGCGATGGGCCAGGTGAGGGCGAAGCCGATCCGGCACAGCTCGGAAAAGTTTTTTCCCACGAGCAGGGCTGGCGCCGGCGAAGTAGACGCGGCTGCCGGCTCCGTCAGCGCGGGGCCGGAAAGCACGGGGAATTTCAGCCGGGCGGAGTTCCACTCGAGCCGGGCGTTTTCGACGACGGTGCTGGCGCGGGTCAGTTCGGTCTGGAAATTGTCGCTCGTCCAGGTGTTGTCCTGGATAGCGTTGACTTTTTCCAGCGCGCCGCGGAGATCGGCGAGGGACTTGGCCATCTGTTCGGCATCGCGACGGGCGGCGAACTCGGCTTCTTCGAGCAGGCCGACGCCGCGGGTGAGTTGGTGGGTCATCTCCTGGCGGCCGGTGGAAAGCTCGAGTTGGCGGCGGCGCGTTTCCTCGAGGGCGGCGCGCTCGCGCTCGAGTTCGGTCTGGGCGCGCTTCAGGTCGGCAAGTTGCTGCTGTTTGTCGCCGACTTGGGCATCGACTTCTTCACGGGTGGGCGCGCGGGAGGCGTCGCCGGGCAGGGGTGCGGGTGCGCTCATAACGGTGGCCGTCTGAAAACGAGTCTGGCGGGCGGTTTCAAAATCCTTATCGACAAACTCCGAAGCATCAAATTCGGTTGACATGTTCGCAGAATAATCAGGCCGCGCGAAGGTGTAAAGCGGCGTGTTGTTTTTTGCGCGGTGTTTTTTCCGGGCCGGGCCGGGTGGACGGGGCGGGCAGACGGGCCAGCCAGAAATCCGAAATGGAGTTGCCGAAAAAATCGAAAGAGAACGAAAAGAGAAAGAATGCCGGGAAGATTGTCCGCGCGAAATCAGTCGCGGCTCAAAGGTGGAAGTCCCTCTTGGTCTTTTCTTTTGTTCTGTTCGGCCAGCTTCGGAATTCGGGATAAAATCTTGCAGGCCCCGGCCGGACAGGGAAGAATTGCCGCAGAAATCCTGTAGAAACGGCGAGAGCTAAAATTGTCCACGCCATGAAGGTAAATATTTTCGTCCCGGCATCCCGGTCAGATCCCATCGGCTGGATGGGTCTGGTGCTGGCGCTGCTGCTGGCCGTGCCGGGTGTGCGCGCGGCGTCCGTCGGTCCCGGGGGTTATGCCAATGATTTCAGTTCGCAGCCGGCGGCGGCGGATTTCGCCACGACGGTCTTGCTCGGGATTGCATCCGATATAAGCGATGCCGCCGGCCTGAATGCGGCGGTGGCGGCCTTGACTTTCGGCAGCATCACCGGGCAACTGCCGCTCCAGACTGGAACTCCGCCAGCCCCCTTTAGTGACGCCAGCTACAACGACACCGGCAAGAATCTGCAAACCAGACCGACCGGTGTGAAAATGACCGTCATCATGGCGACGTTGCTCAACAACTCCGGAGCCAGCGCCAACAGCATCAGTCTCAGCTACACCCTCGCCCAGTCCGCCATCATCGCGGAGGAGGTGAACGGAGTCCGCGTTTATTACAGCCTGACGGGCGCGGCCAGCAGTTGGACCCACGTTCCGGCCTGGTCGGGGACGGCCGCCGGGCTGGTCAACGCAAATGCGGCCCTGACGGCGTCATGGAATGTCAGCAGCCCGCTTTATCTGCTGTTCGCCGATGACAATGGATCCCTCACCCCGGACACGGACAATCAGATCGACAATTTTTTAGTTTTCGCCGGTGTCTCGCCGGAACTCGCGGTCAGCATCTCGAGTCAACCGCAGAACCTGACGGTCTTCGAGAGTCAGTCAGCCACGTTTACCGTCGGGGTCAGCGGTCAGGCTCCTTACACTTTTCAATGGTATCGCGGGGCCGGCCCGATCGCTGGTGCGACCAATGCCAGCTACACGCTGGGATACGCGCAGGTGTCGGACAGCGGCGCGCAATTCTCGGTGGTGGCGGCCAACGTGGCCAGCAACCTCAGTTACACCGCGACGAGCAGGGTCGCGACGCTGACGGTGATTACGCCGGTGAATGGATCGGACGTGCCATTGCAGCAGCCGACCGCCACGTTTTCACAGGGTGGAGGATTCACCATTGCGCACATCGTGGGGAGTGGCGCGCCGGTTTATCCCGGTTGGGCCATCGCTCCGAACATCATTGCCCAGACGGCGGCCTTTGAGACGGTCAACAATCTCGGCTTCTCCAATGGCACGATCCTCACGTTCACCTTAAGCCACACCCACGTTGATCCTTATCATAATTTGGGAAGGTTCCGGCTCTCGTTGACGACGGACTCCCGGGACACTTTCGCCGACGGTCTGACCTCCGGAGGCGATGTCACGGCCAACTGGACGGTGCTTGATCCGGACATTTTTTTGGCCGCCAACGGCGCGACGCTCAGTGAACTGCCCGATCTTTCCATATTGGCCGGTGGCCCCAATCCCACGAATGACACCTACACGGTGCAAGCGGTCACCTCGGCCACGGGGATCACCGGCTTTCGCCTGGAGGTGATGGAAGACGCCACGCTCCCGTTCAGCGGTCCCGGCCGAAAGGCGGAGAGCGGCAACTTCGTTTTAACCCATTTTCAGGTGAACGCCGCCCCCGCCGGCGCCGGTCCCACCAATGTCAGTCCGTCGATCACCTCCCAGCCGCAGGGAGTGACTGTGTACCCCGGCGTCACGGTGGCTTTCAGTGTGGCCGCCCAGGGAACTCCGCCGCTGGCCTACCAGTGGACCTTCAACGGCGCATCGCTCACCAATGCCACCAACTCTGCCCTCTCTTTCACCAACGTCCAGCCCGCCCAGGCCGGCGGCTATCGTGTCATCGTGGCCAACCAGTTCGGCTCCGTGACCAGCCAGGTCGCGACCCTGACGGTGCTGCCGCCCATTGGGCCGGACGTGCCCTTGCAACAGGCCACGGCGACTTTCTCGCAGTCGGCGTTTGGCAATTTCAGCATCGCCAACACCATCGGCAGCAACGCGCCGATCTTTCCCGGCTGGGCCATCTATCCCAACATTGTGGCGCAGACCGCCGCCTTTGAGACGGTCAACGACCTGGGCTTTTACAACGGCACGGTGCTCACGTTCACCATCAGCCAGACCCAGCTCATCGGGCCTTATCAGAACCTGGGACGCATTCGCCTTTCGCTGACCACCGACCCGCGGAGCACTTTTGCCGATGGACTGGTCACGGGCGGCGATGTCACCGCCAACTGGATCGTGCTCGACCCCGTCCTGATCCGGTCGGCCAACGGCACGACGCTCACGGAACAGCCCGACCGCTCCATTTTGGCCGGGGGGTTCAACCCCACGAACGACATTTACACCGTGCAAGTTTTGACCACCAACACCGGCATCACCGGTTTCCGCCTAGAGGTGTTGGAAGACCCCTCGCTGCCGTTCAGCGGTCCCGGACGCGCGTCCGAGAACGGCAACTTTTGCATGACCCGCTTCCAGGTAAACGCCGCCATTCTCGACCCCGGCCCGACGATTGAGTTTCAACCGCCGGAGACCATCGTGTTTTTCCTGACGAACCTCACGGTCATCTTCAGCGAGGCCGTGAGCAACGTGAACAGCTCCGACCTCCTCGTGAACGGCGTCCCGGCGACCGGCCTGGGCAGCTCGAACAGCACCAACTACACGTTCAGTTTTCCCCAGCCGCCCAACGGGATCATCAACATCACCTGGGCGACGAACCACGGCATTCTGGATTTTGATCCCGCACCGAAACAGTTCGACGACACCGCCCCTGGCGCGAAGCGGCAATACGCGCTGGTCAATCCGGGCGCGCCGTTCCTTCTTTCCCAGTCGCCCGCCGGGAACACGACTGTCACCAGCCTCACTTCGATCACCCTGACCTTCAGCGAGCCGGTGGTCGGCCTGGACGCGGCCGACCTGCTCATCAACGGCTCGCCCGCCAGCGGACTCAGCATGGTCCTAGGCACCAACGGCACGTTCAGCTTTGCGCCGCCGCCCTTCGGCACGGTCACGGTCGGCTGGGCCACGAACCACGGCGTCCAGGATCTCGAAATGCCCGCCAATGATTTCGAGCCGTTCCGCCCTGGCCACACCTGGAACTACACCTTCATCAACCCCGTGCCGTCCGTCGCGCTGACGACGCCCACGAACAGCAGCTATTTCCTCGTCGGGGCGAACATCACGCTGACCGCGACCGCGACGGACAACGACGGCGCGATCACGCTCGTGGAGTTTTTCGAGGGAACTAACAAGCTCGGCGAGACGGTGGTCCCGCCCTATGCCCTCGTCTGGCCCAATGTGAGCTTCGGTGCCTACGTCCTGCGGGCCGTCGCCACGGACAACAGCGGCCTCATCGTCACCTCCGCGCCGGTCGCGATCACGGTCGTCAGCAATCTGCCCGCGTTTCTGGTGCGCGGCCCTTACCTCCAGATGGGCACGCCGACGAGCAGCCTCGTCCGGTGGCGGACCGATCTGGCGTCGGATGCCATCGTCCGGTTTGGGACCGCCCCGGATCAGTTGACCAACAGCGTCGTCCGCGCGTCACTGACCAACGAACACATTCTCCAGCTCGGCGGACTCAAGCCGGACACGAAATACTATTACTCCATCGGCCATGCCGTGCTGACCTTGGCGGGCGGCACCACTGCGGGCGGCTCGAACTACTGGTTCACCACCTCGCCCGCGCCGGGCACGCGGAAGCCGACGCGCCTCTGGGTGCTGGGCGATGCTGGCACGCAGGGAGCCGCGCAGGCCAGCACGCGCGACGCCTTTCACACGTTCGCCGCCACCAACGGGCCGGCCGACCTCGTGCTCATGCTCGGGGACAATGCCTACAGCATCGGCACCGATGCGGAATACCAGGCCGCCGTCTTCAACATGTACCCCACCACGCTGCGCAATAAATTCCTCTGGCCCGCCATCGGCAACCACGACACGGCGTTCTCGACCACCGCGACTTCCTTTCCCTACCTCGACATTTTTTCGCTGCCCCAAAACGGCGAGGCCGGCGGCACGGCCTCCGGCACGGAAAAATATTACTCGTTTGATTACGCGAACATTCATTTCGTCTGCCTCGACTCGATGTCGAGCGGGCTGACCGGCAACACCCCGATGGCGCAGTGGCTGCAAAACGATCTCACGACCTCGACCCAGGAATGGACCATCGTTTTCTTCCATCATCCGCCTTACACCAAGGGCAGCCACAATTCCGACGCGGAGCTGGACCTGATCCAGATCCGGCGGAATCTCGTCCCCATCCTCGAAGCCCACGGCGTGGACCTCGTGCTCAGCGGCCACAGCCATTGCTACGAACGGTCCTACCTGCTGGACGGCCACACCAACCTGTCCGGCACGCTGACCGCCGCGATGAAAGTCAGCGGCGGTGACGGGCGTGAGGACGGCGACGGCGTGTATCGCAAGAACGAACAGGGCCGGGGCGTGGTTTACAACGTCGCCGGCAGCAGCGGACAAGCCACCGGCGGCGCGCTCAACCACCCGGCGCATTTTTTCGGGGTGTCCGAACTTGGCTCCATGGTCATCGACGTGAACGGCCCCCGGCTCGACGCCATTTTCCTGAACGCCGCCGGTGTCACCCGCGATTATTTCTCCCTCGTCAAATCCGTCGGCACCCCGGCCATGCCGGTCAACGTGGTCGTGCAGGCCACCGGCACCAACCAGATCGCCGTCACCTGGTCCGATCTCGCCACCAATGAACTCGGCTACATCATCCTGCGTTCGGACAACGGGAAAGCTTTCTCCCGCCTCGCGACCAACACCGCGAACATCACGAGCTTTCTGGATTCCGGCCTGCTGGCCAGCCACAACTATTACTACCGGGTCATCTCTTTCAACGGCGCGGGTGAATCCGCCCTTTCCGGCGTCGGCAGCGACTTCACCGGCTACCACGGCCCCGCGCTCGATTTCCTGGAGCTGGGCCCCGGCTCCGCCATTCTCAACGCGGGCGGCGTGACGAATGTGGTGATCAGTTATTTTTCCGGCGTGGCCTTGACCAATCTGAGCTTCGCGGTGCTGCTCCCCAAGGACCGGCTGATGAATCTCTCCGTGGAAAATCTGGTGTCGCCGCAGGCCGGCGTCACGCTGAACACCGCGCCGGTCAACGGTGCGCTGCTGAACTTCACCGCCCTGCCCGGCCAGTTCCTGCTCGGCACCCAGGCCCTGGCCCGGCTCCATTTCACCGCCGCCGCCGGCCAAAGCTCGGCCTTCCTGCCGCTGACTTTGACCGGGGTCACCAGTGCGCGCGCGCAGCCGGGACCGGCGCCCGGTCTGTCGCTCCACGGCGGACGGGTCACGGTGATTGGTGTCCAGTCGCTCCTTGAAGCCGGCGCGGATCCGCTGACGGGTCTTCGTTCGTTGACGCTCTATGGCCGGACGAACGTGAACTACACGCTGGAAAGAACCGGCACGCCGGAGACCACCGCCTCCTGGCAGTTCTGGCAGTCGATCACCCTCCTCAACCTCTGGCAGCCCGTGGACGCGAGCGTGGACACAAACGCGCCGGCCATCTTCTACCGCGTCCGGGAGTAAATGGGTGCGAGACGCGCGGAAACCACGAAGGAACGCGAATCAACACGAATGAAAAGCGGCGGAGTGTTGCCAGGGATTTCACGGATGAACACGGATTCTGACGGGCAGATTCATTCCGCCCCAGACCCTTGCGGAAGGGAGGGCGCATCTCAGTTTATCTGGAACGATGCAGACGGAAAAACTCCTCCCTATGAACCTCGTAGCCGCGCCGGTGAAGGCGCGGCTGCGAGGTTCGTGGGGAGGGAGAACAGCCACGGCCGCCCAACCAAGTTGCCAGAAACTGAGATGCGCCCTTTTCCCCGAATGTGAACAGTTTGTTTTTGACGCCCCCATATTTGGGTGTTACCAGATTCGCGGCCACCATTAGAAGTGTGTGGCCGAGTTGAATTGTTCACATGCGTTGCCCCAAGTGTGCCTGTCAGGATGATAAAGTCATCGATTCCCGCGCCTCGCGCGAGGGCGCGACCATCCGCCGTCGCCGCGAATGTGCCGGCTGCGGGCATCGCTTCACCACCTACGAGGAAATCGAAAAGCAGGCCGGCCTGCTCGTGCTCAAGCGGGACGGGCGGCATGAGGAGTTCAGCCGCGAGAAACTCCTCTCCGGCCTGCAGAAGGCCTGTCAGAAACGGCCGGTCACGCCCGAGGCCATCGAGGCGCTGGCGGACCGGATTTACAGCGACATCGCCGCGAGCCACGAGCGCGAGGTACCTTATCGGGAAATCGGCGAGCGGGTCATGCGCGCCTTGCGCGCCCTCGACAAGGTGGCGTTCGTGCGCTACGCGAGCATCTACCGCCGGTTCGAGGAGGCGGACGAGTTTGTCAGTGAAGTGAAAAAACTGGAAAAACCCCATGATACTCTTACACAGCGACTGCCTGGTGTTTAAGATGAACAACGGCGAGTCCGTGCCGTGTTCGGCCGAGACGATCACCGTCGAACTGCTCGGCGACGCGGCGGAACTGATCGACCCCGAAATCGTCCAGCACGCCGCCGCGACCGTGCTCTACCATTTCAAGACCGATCTGGGGAAGACGGTGGTCAGCGTGCAGGAATTTTCCCTGGCGCTGGAAAAAATCCTGCGCGGGTTCGGCTTGTCGATCGTCGCAGCCGACGCCGTGTCGGAACCGCTCCGGATGGCCGAGGCGGACCTGCGCCTGCTGGCCTGCGAGTCGGGCAAGGGCTACGAACTGGCCTTCTTTCCCCGGCTGCGCGAGGAACTGCGGCGCCGGCTGGACCACGAGCCGCAGGTGCTGCGCTTTCGCGGCCTGCGCGGCTGCGTGAAGCAGTTGACCGGGGCGCGGCGCTGGTGCGGCCGCTGCCGGCGGCTGAACGACCAGATCGTTGATTATCTGCGCGGGTGCCTGCACGAGGAGAAGTGCGCGCGCCCCTGCGGGCTGGTGGTGTTGTGAATGGCCGCGCCTGATGAAGGCGGCGGCCGGCCACCGGGCCAGGACCGAATCGCCGGTGAAATTTGAATTCCGCCATGCCCGAACCGTGAACAAAACTCCCGTCATGAAATCCACCCTGTTTGAAAAAATCATCGCCCGCGAAATCCCCGCCGACCTCGTCTATGAGGATGACCTGGTGGCGGCGTTTCGCGACGTGAAACCGCAGGCCCCCACCCACCTGCTCATCGTGCCTAAGAAACCCATCCCGCGCGTGGCCGAGGCGGCGCCCGCCGACCAGGCGTTGCTCGGGCATCTGCTGCTCAAGGCCGCCGCCGTCGCGGCGCAGGCCGGGCTGAAGGAGGGCGGCTACCGGCTGGTGATCAACAACGGCCCGCATGGCGGCGAGTCCGTGCCGCACCTGCACTGCCACATTCTCGGTGGCCGGGCGATGACCTGGCCGCCCGGTTGAGCGGCGCTGCGACCAGGAACCCTGCGAACCTGCCCCATATTTTCCGAACGCGTCACCCGCTGGAGCAAGATGGTCGCGCGCTTCCTCAGCGTGGAGATGTTTGTCCAGGCGCTGGGTTTTGCGGCGGGCATTTTGCTGGTGCGCCAGTTGAGCAAGGAGGAGCGCGCCTTTTTCACCGTGGCCATCACCATGCAGGAGACGATGAACATGCTTTGTGACAACGGCGTGGGCGCGGGGATTTCCGCCATCGGCGGTGGCGTCTGGCAGAGCCGGGAGCGCTTCGGCCAGTTGATCCGGACCGCGCTGAACATGCGGCGGCTGGCCGTGCTGACCACGGTCATTGTCACGCCCGTCCTGCTGGTGTTGCTGCTCCGCAAGGAGGCCACGATCACGCACGCGGCGCTGATCGCCGGGGCGGTGCTGCTGGGGCTTTATTTTCAGATCAGCATTGGCGTGCTGCAACATGTCCCGTTCCTGAATCTGCAGTGGCAGCGGCTTCAGAAAATAAACTTTTGGTCCTCCGCGCTCCGGCTGCTGGTGCTGGGGGCGGCTTATTACACAGTGCTGGACGCGGTCACGGCGTTGCTGGCCACCACCGTCACGTCGGCCGCCATCCATTTTTATCTGCGTCACTGGGTGCCGGAGCTGATCGACATGACCGCGCCGGAAAACCCGGAGCACCCCCGAAAACTCGTCGGTCTCGTCAAAAGCCAGGCACCGAATGGGATCTTCTTCTGCTTCCAAAGCCAGATCACCATCTGGCTGATCAGCATTTTCGGCAGTGCGAGCAGCCTGGCGGATGTCGGGGCGCTGGGGCGGCTGACGGCCATCTTCTCGGTGGTCGGCTCGGTGGTGGGCAATCTGGTGGTGCCGCGCTTTGTCCGCTGCCGGGAGGCGGCCCAGCTTTGGTCGAGATACGGCCAGATCGTGGGCGTCACGGCCGGGGTGGGGGTGCTGCTGGTGGCGGCGGCGGCGGTGCCTGGCAAAGAGTGTTCAGGAAAATCTTCGCCCGCCGCTAAACAATTATTGACAACCTGAACCGGAAACCGGAAATGGGGGTCCGTCGGACTTGGGACAGGCCGTCAGAAACAGAAACTCCAACAGCTTAATATGAAAGCAGTCATCATGGCGGGTGGGTTCGGTACCCGGATCAGCGAGAAAAGCGCCACCAAACCCAAACCGATGGTCGAGATCGGGCATCGTTCGATCCTCTGGCACATTCTCAAAATTTACTCCGCCCACGGAATCAATGACTTTGTCATCTGCATGGGTTACAAGGGTCATGTCATTAAGAAATTTTTCGCCAACTATTTCCTGAGCATGGCCGATGTCATCTTCAACCTCGCCCAAAACAAAATGGAGATGCATCAGACATACGTCGAGCCGTGGCGCATCACCCTGGTCGATACCGGCGAGGCCACCATGACCGGCGGACAGCTCAAGCGGGTTCGGGAGCACCTCGGCTCGGAAACCTTTTGCATAACCTGCGGCGAGGGCGTCACCAACCAGGAC
>CANMZY010000018.1:0-18494 GCA_947502425.1 Verrucomicrobiales bacterium | reverse complement strand
GTTCGGATGCTCGGCGTAGTTCGGATCGTAATACTTGTGGTTCTTGCCGAAATCCATCTCGCGCACCAGCCCGCTCTCGGTGAGCAGGGGCAGCGTGCGATAGACCGTGGCGCGAGAGACGGAGCGGTCCCGGGCGCGCGACCATTCGAGAAGCTGCTCGGCGGTGAAATGCTCCTCGGTGCCGAAGACCGTTTCGATGATGGCTTGGCGCTGCGAGGTCATGCGCAGATTCTTGGTTCCCAGAAAGGACAGGAATTTGGCTTTGGTGTTCGTGTTTGGTTTGGCGGCGACCGGCATGGGGGAGACTATATTTCCAGGCGCGGGCAAGTCAACGCGCCGCATTTGAACTTTTTGCGACGAACTGCGAAACTCTCGCGCCGTGAACATCGAACTCATCAACACCGGCAGCGAACTGCTGCTCGGCCGCGTGCTCAACACCCATGCCCAATGGCTCGGCCGCCAGTTCGCCGACCTCGGCCACACCGTCGCCCGGCAGGTGACGGTGGACGACGGCGGCCCGGCCATCAGAGCGGCGGTGCGCGAGGCGCTGGGCCGGGCCGATCTTATCATCACCACCGGCGGCCTCGGCCCGACGAGCGACGACCGTACGCGCGATTTGATCGCCGCGCTGCTGGGCCGGCCACTGCGGATGGACGCGGCGGCGCTTGATCACGTCGTGCAATTTTTCGCCGCGCGCCAACGCCCGGTTCCCGAAAGCACGAAGGTGCAGGGCCTCGTGCCGGAAGGCGCGGATGTCTTGATGAACGCCCACGGCACCGCGCCTGGCCTGATCCTCGGAACAGAGCCGGGCCAGTTTCGCGCCGGGAGGAACTGCCTCGTCATGCTGCCCGGCCCGCCGCGCGAACTGCGCCCGATGTTCACGAATCAAGTCGTGCCGATCCTGCAAAAGAGATTCCCGCTCGAAACGGCGTTCGTCTGCCGGACGCTCAAGACGACTGGACTCGGCGAGTCACGGCTCGAGGAAATCATCGCCGGGCCGTTGCAGCATTTAACCGGGGCGGGGCTGGAGCTGGGCTATTGCGCGCGCACCGGCGAGGTGGATTTGCGCTTCGTGGCGCGCGGCGGTGGCGCGGCGGAGCTGGTGG
Organism: Verrucomicrobiales bacterium; assembly: GCA_947502425.1. Classification (GTDB taxonomy): domain Bacteria; phylum Verrucomicrobiota; class Verrucomicrobiia; order Limisphaerales; family SIBH01; genus SIBH01. The sequence continues at coordinate 17,388 of CANMZY010000018.1, read as the reverse complement.
CCGGGGCCGAGCGGATCGTGCGTGGACTCGTGCCGGAAAATATTTACGGCGTCGATGACGATCAGTTGGAGGCGGTGATCGTGCGGTTGCTGGCGGAGAGAAAACAAACTCTGGCGCTCGCGGAATCCTGCACCGGCGGCCAGATCGCGAATCGCCTGACCAACGTCCCCGGCGCTTCCGCTGTTTTGTGGGGCGGCCTCGTGACCTACTCGAATGAGGCCAAGGTGAAACTGCTCGGCATGCCAGCAGCGACGCTTGCCCAGCACGGTGCGGTCAGCGAGGAAACCGCGCGCGCCATGGCTGAGGGCGCGCGGAAAGTTTCCGGCGCGGACCATGCGCTCGCCGTGACGGGCATCGCCGGGCCGTCCGGCGGGAGCGAGGCCAAGCCGGTCGGCACGGTGTTCATTGCCCGGGCCACGCCGGACCAGACCGTGGTGTTGCGCTGCTGCAACCGTTACGACCGCGAGACGTTCAAACACGTCACGTCGCAGCAGGCGCTGGAACTGTTGCGGCGCGGCCTGCTGGACAACAAAAAACCCGCAAGCTGAGGCCTGCGGGTGGGTGGGGAAAAAGAGATCAACCGCCGTTGTCGCCGATGGCCTCGACCGGGCAGCCTTCCTGAGCTTCCTTGCAGAGCGCCTCTTCTTCGGGCGTGGAGGGTTGCTTGAAAAGGTAGGAATAACCGCCGTCGTCGCTGCGGGTAAAATTTTCGGGGGCGGTCTCGCGGCACAGGTCGCAGTCGATGCACTGGTTGTCCACGTAAAATTTCCCCGTCATGTTTTCGGCGTATTTGTTTGCGATGTCAGCCATAAGTGTTTGTCAATTTAGGGCGCGATCTTGCTTTCGCCCGGGCAAATATCAAGCTTCATTTCGCGCCACGCGGTCGCCGGGAACGGAGAGGTTCAGCGCTTCAGCCATTCAGCCACGTCCACGGAGACATCGGGGAAGGCCTGTGGTGTGGCGGGTGCGCCCAGGTGCAGAATGGTTTTAGAACCATGGCCAGTGAGGTGCGGTTCACGATAAACTTCAACCGTCAGATCAGCCAGATTCACAATTCAGACTTCGGAATCGAACTACTCCGGCATTTGCAACTTCACTTTCGCCGCCACCTGCGCCACGTCCTTGTCGCCGCGACCGGAGAGGTTCACAATGATGAGAGCGTCCTTGCTCATCGTCGGCGCGCAGACGATGCACTCGGCGACGGCGTGGGCGCTTTCGAGCGCGGGAATGATGCCTTCCAGCTGCGCGAGCTTCATAAAGGCTTCGAGCGCCTGGTCGTCCGTCGCGTAGGTGTAGCCCACGCGCCCGGCATCCCGCAGCCAGGCGTGTTCCGGGCCGACCGCCGCATAGTCCAGCCCGGCGCTGACGCTGTGCGTGGATTGGATCTGGCCGAACTCGTCCTGCAAAATGTAGCTGCGCGTCCCCTGCAAGACCCCGAGCGAGCCGCCTTGAAACCGCGCCGCGTGCTGCTCGGGCCGGATGCCGAGTCCGCCCGCCTCCACGCCGGTCATCTTCACCGAAGCGTCGTTGAGGAACGGGTAGAACAAACCAATCGCGTTCGAGCCGCCGCCGACACACGCGATGAGCAGGTCGGGCAGCCGCTCCTCCTTTTCCAAAATCTGCCGCCGCGCCTCGTCGCCGATGACGCGCTGAAAATTCCGCACCATCACCGGATACGGATGCGCACCATAGGCGGTGCCGAGGATGTAATGCGTGCCGCGGATGTTCGTCACCCAGTCGCGCATCGCCTCGTTGACGGCCTCCTTCAAGGTCTTCTGACCCGCATGAACCGGCACCACCTCCGCGCCGAGCATCTTCATGCGATAGACGTTGAGCATCTGCCGTTCGCAATCCACCGCGCCCATGTAGATGACGCATTTCATCCCGAACATCGCGCTGACCGTGGCAGTGGCCACGCCGTGCTGGCCCGCGCCGGTCTCGGCGATGATGCGCGTCTTGCCCATGCGCTTGGCGAGCAGAATCTGGCCGATGGCGTTGTTGATCTTGTGCGCGCCGGTGTGGAGCAGATCTTCGCGCTTGAGATAAATTTTCGCGCCGCCAAGTTCGCGCGTGAGGCGTTCGGCGAAATAGAGCGGCGTGGGGCGTCCGCAAAATTCGCGGAGATAGTAGCTCAACTCACGCTGAAACTCCGGGTCGTGCTGCGCGCGGAAGTACTCGGCCTCCAGCTCCTGCAACGGGTGCATGAGGGTTTCGGGCACGTAACGGCCGCCGAACTGGCCGAAGCGGCCGTGGGCGTCGGGCAGCGTGGGACTGGCGACAATGCTCATGGTGGGAAGGTAGGGGAAAGCGGGCAGGTGAGAAAGTAGGAAAGTGAGAGGCGGACGGCTTTTTTTCACCTGCTCACTTTCCTACTTTCTCACCTGCCCTCTTTTCCACCTACTTCCACCTTCGCCGCCGCGATGAACGCGCGCATCTTCGCGGCGTCCTTCCGGCCCGGCGCGGCTTCGACGCCGCTGGAAACGTCCACGCCGAATGGGCGCACTTGCTGCACGGCGGAAGCGATGTTGGCGGGGGTGAGTCCGCCGGCGAGAATGATCGGACGGCCCAACGCCTTCGCGGCGACGGCCAGTTCCCAGTTGAATTTTTCCCCGGTGCCGCCCGCGTGTCCGGCCACATAGCTGTCCAGCAGCCACGCGTCGGTTTCGTAGGCGGGGAGGGCGCGCAGCGAACTTTCAGCGCGCACCCGGACGGCCTTCCACACTTTCAGCGGCGCGAACTGCGCGCAAAATTCCGGCGTCTCCTCGCCGTGCAACTGCACCGTGTCCAGCCCGCACTCCGCCGCCATGCGATGGATGACTTCCGCCGGCGCGTTGACGAACACGCCGACTTTCGCCACGCGCGGCGGGAGCTGTGCGATGATTTCCCGCGCCGCCGCCGGGGCAATGTTCCGCGCGCTCGGCTCGTAGAACATGAAACCGAGCGCGTCCGCGCCCGCGTCCACCGCCGCCTGCGCGTCGGCCAGATTTGTGATCCCGCAAATTTTAACCAGCAAACTCATCGCGCGCAAGTTTAGACCGAGAGCGGGCGGAAACAAAGCTCCATCCCGGCGAAATCATGCGGTTGAAGCGGCGCAGAAAATTAGCGGCAGCGTCGATGTTGGTGAGATCAAGCCAGGCCGCCGGATTAGTCGCACTCTGTGTGCGGGGGCCCGATCGCGCCCCCGGTGTTGGGACCTTCTGTTAAAGACTTGCATCTCCGCCGGGCCGGGAAAGGATTGACCTTCCATCGGACCAACACGAAACATGAAACATTGCAGCGCAATTCTGGCCATCGCGGCGGGACTGGCGGCGCCGCCCAGACCGCGCTGACTGTTCCCGGTATCACCACGCGCGTCGCGGCCACGGGCTTCATCTTGTCCGTTCCCACCACGGTGGGCATGAACTGCCTCATCGAATTCACAGACTCGCTGACCGCCGCCGGCTGGACAAAACTGGCCGAGGTGAACGGCGACGGCACGATTCAGACCCTCCTGGATTCCGCCGCCTCCCCCGCCCGCTTCTACCGCGTCCGCCCGTTGCCGTAGGCCGGCCCTAGCCGCTACGCCGCCATCACCTTGCGCTGGCTCTCGATCGCGCCCACCCAGCCGAAGTGCGGACGGAATTGAAACGTCTCGCACACCTGCCTGAGCTGGCCGGCCCACGACGCCCGGTTGGACATGATCTCGATGTCCTGCGGCTGGAACGGGGTGAAATTCATTTCGCGCATCGCGAACGCGCCGCGCAGCATCCGAATTTTCTCCCAATCAAAACCCATCAGCGTCGCCGCCACCGTGTCCACCGCCGCCGGATGCGTGCCGGCGAGAATCACGCCGCAGGGCTTCGCGTCCGGGGCCATCGGGCCGTTGCCTTCGCCGCCGATGATGCCGTCCACGACCGCGAGATAACGGATCGGCTTCTTGCGCCGTTGCCCCGCGCCGTCGAAGTAAAACAGCGCCTTGTTCAGATCGAGCACCATCCGCCAACAGGTGTCGTTGCCGTGCCAGTTGCCGGAACGGACGACCTTCTGCGTGTCGCCGAAGATCAACCGTCCGATTTTTTTCACCGGCACGAACAGGCGCGAAAGCGCGGGGCGGTTCTTCAGCCAGCGCTTCGCCGTGCCCATCAGCGAATGTTCGGCGCGCGTCTTGGCGGTGGCGCGCGGAAACTGATCGCCGCCCTGCTCCGGCGCGCCTTCGGTGTGATGCGGCAGCCAGTTTTTGTTCGCGTTGATGCCGACAAGATTTTTCAACGCACAGGTCACGCCGACTTTTTTGTGCGTCTTGAGCTTGGGTAGATTGATGAACACATCCGCGTCCATCGGCGTTCGGCAGAGCATATATTCGTGCGACTGGGCGGTATGTTTCGCGTTCGTCTCGGCCATGTCGTAGCTCGCACCGTAAAGTTTTCCCTCGCCGCTGAAACCCACGAACTCGCTGGTCGCGTCGAGCTGCACCTGCGTGCTGCCAAACGGATCGCCGGGCAGCGCGGTTTTGGAAACCGTCACGCCATCGACCGCGTGCCATTCCTCCGGTCGCAAATCCAGCAGGCCGAGGTTCACGCCCGGAAAATCCCGCCGGCAGCGCGCGATCATCTCTTCGAGGCCGCAATACTTCGACAACGTGGCGAACGAGGAATCCGTCTGCGGCGCGTCGCACACCGTGATCGAGCCGCGCCCTTGCAACCGTCCCGCCGTCCAGCGGATCACCGCCTCGATCACGGCCGGATGCGTGACGACATGCTCCCACTGGTTCGGACCGGGCCTGCGTTCGTCGTGCTCCTTGACCCAGTTGGGCTTGAGCACCACGCGGTCGCCGGGCTTCACATAATCGGAGGGTAGGCCCAGCGCGATGAGCGCCTTCGTCACCAGCGACTGCACCGCCGCCGGGTCGCCGTAATGTTCGACTCCGCTAAAGGCGCTGACCCGTTGTGGCGTGACCCAGTTCATGTGTGGCGCGACGATAAGGGAGGAAACAGGCCAGGGCAATTGCAGAGTCGGGAGACGATGCGCCAACCAAAGTCGGAGCCCCGATCTCCGATCCGGCGCGTTCCAGCGATGACGCCACGCTGGGCCGGAGGCCGGCACTCCGACACAGCAACCGTGAACCTACTTCCCCGGAAAATCTTTCCGGTAACGCGCGAGCAGCGCGTCGGGATCATTCTTCAGAAAATAAATTTTGCTGCGCAGCTTCTTCACCTCGCCCGCCTTCAACCCGCCGACGCGCGGATCACTGTGCAGACAGATGTAAACGCCCTCGAACAATTCTTGAGTGCGATCGCTCGCCGTGGCCAGCAGCCAGCGGTGGTCCGCCGAGAAGCAGCCGATCAGGCCGTTCACGGGCCGGTCAAGGCTGGGAGGGCGAGGGTTCACATCCGCGAGATTGATTTCCACCGGCACATAAACCTGCCCACCGCGATACCGCGCCTCCTCCGTCCGGCGCGTGGCGGCGAGCAGCGTCAGGCCGCGTTCCGTGAAGATGAAACTGCGCCCGGTATAATTGCTCTGCACGCAGCCGGTGAATTTTTCCACACGAATGCAGGCGGGTTGAAACCATTCTAAATCCACGTCGTTCGTGCCGTGATTGGTGAACGTAAATTGAATGTCCAGTTCGTCCGTCCCGGCGCTGATTTCGTGCCGCAGCTCGACCTGCGGCTCGATGAGCGTGCGGAATTTCAGCCCCTGGCTGTCCGGCGACGCGGCCAGCAGCGTGGTTTTGTGCGGCCTCGTCGTCTGGCCCCATTCGCGTGCCGTGGAACCGCGCCGGCAGAACGCTTCGAGATACCACACGCTCATCGTCTGGCCGGGAAGATTCTCACCGGAGACGGTGAGCAGATTGTTGGTCCACGAAATGTGCAACCCGTCCGCAGCGGAAGCGAAACCACCAAGCGCCAGGCAAAGGAACAGTGTGAACAGGCCCATTGTTGTTTTCATGCGTAAGGGACAGACGGTGAACAAGCGGCGGCGGTTCAATCAAAATCCGAGCAGCTCATGAAGTAATGGCTGCGCGGGCAGCGGAGGAGTCTGACGGATTCGCGGCCACGGAAAAGTTGTAGCCGCTCCATCGTGCCTGAACAGCACCCTTGCGCCTTTGCTTCTCTACGTCTTTGCGTTTCAATCAGCCCATGAAAAGTTCCGCTTTGTCACAGCTCGCCCGGCGCACCGGCGAGCCGCCGATCTCGTGGCTGATGAAAATGACGCTCGACCGGCCGGAGCTCATCTCGCTCGCCGCCGGCTTCACCGACAACGAATCGCTCCCCGTCCGCGACGCGCGCGACCTGCTCGACGCCGTGCTCGGCTCGCCCAAGACCGGAGGCCCCGCGCTGCAATACGGCAGCACGCCCGGTGACGCCACCTTGCGCCGGCTCACCGCCGGCCATCTCGCCGCGCTCGACGGCGCGTCGAAAGCTTCCTCCGTCCACACCGCCGACCGCACGCTCATCACGCACGGCTCGCAGCAACTGCTCTACATGACCACCGAGGCGCTGTGCGATCCGGGCGACATCGTGCTGGTCGAGGACCCGACCTATTTCGTTTATCTCGGCATCCTGCAGAGCCACGCGCTCCGCGCCCGCGGCGTCCGACTCACCGCCGACGGCCTCGATCTCGCGTATCTCGAAGCGGTGCTCGAATCGCTCAAGCGGAGCGGCGATCTGCCGCGCGTGAAAATTCTCTACCTCGTCACCTATCACCAAAATCCGACCGGCCTCACCACGAGCTTCGCGAAAAAACTCGGCGCGCTCGAACTGCTGCGCCGCTACGAGCGTTTTGCCGGACACCCGATTTATCTGCTCGAAGACGCGGCCTATCGCGAACTGCGCTTCGCCGGCGACGACGTGAAATCCGCGCTGGCCACGAAATTTTCCGAACGCGTGATTTACGCCGGCACCTACAGCAAGCCCTTCGCCACCGGGGCGCGCGTCGGCTTCGGACTGCTGCCGGAACCGGTGCTCACCGCCGTGCGCCGCATCAAGGGCAACCACGATTTCGGCACCGCCAACCTTCTGCAACAGCTCCTCGCCAGCGCGCTCGGCACGTCGCGTTATGAAACGCATGTCGGCGAGCTGCGCGAACGCTACGCCCGCAAGGCCGCCGTCATGGTGCGGGCAATTCGCGAGCATTTTCCCGCGAACATCGCGTGGGACGAACCGCGTGGCGGCCTCTACGTCTGGGCGCGGTTGCCCAGGAAAATAAAATCCGGTGCGAAGTCGAAACTGTTTCAGGCCGCGCTCGCGCACGACGTGCTCTATGTGCCGGGCGAGCTGTGCTATGCCAGCGACCCGACGCGCGCCAGGCCGAACCACGAAATGCGCCTGAGCTTCGGCGGCGCGAGCCTCGCGGACATTTCGCACGGCATCGAGCGACTCGGCCAGGTGCTGCGATCCATCCATTAAACCATCATGCCCTGCGCCCTGATCCAGCAAGTGCCCACGCCGCCGCCCGTGGAGAAATTGCAGCGCGCCTTCCGCGCGGTCCGCTTTCTCACGCCCAGCGACGCGCACACGCTGTCCCGGGACGGCTATGGCATCCTGGTGAAAAATCTGTCCATCGGGGACGCGACCGCCTTGCAGTACGCGCTGCACGCCGAGGGCGTCGAGACGGAAGCTGTCGAACAACACCTGCTGCCGGAACTGCCGGTCACAAAATTCGTGACCCGCCTGGATTGCCGACCGGAAGTGCTGATGATTTTCGATCCGCTGGGCCGCGCTTTTCCGCTGGAATGGGGGTACATCATGGTCATCGCGTCGGCAGCGTCCGGCTGAATGAATTTAAGCGCGTGCTGCAGGCGGTGACCACGGTGACAACAGCCACCTCCGACGGCGAATCCGCCTCCGTCACCACCAACGAGGCCCGGCGTCGGGAACAATTGAGCCACCACCTCGTGCTCGAAATCATCCTCACCCGGTCGGTGCAGCGCTTCAGCATCACTGCGGACAAATTCAATTTCTCCTACCTCGGCGAACGCCGGACGAAAAGCCTGCCCACGAACTTCACGCTGCTGGTGCGCGACCTGATTCAATTCGCACCGCACGCCACGCTCAACCACGGCGCGCAATTGTTGCGCGACAATGCGGCGGAGGTGTGGAGCTACCCCAGCAAGAACGCCTTCACCGAGGAAATCATCTGGATGCTCTGGCAGATGAAGAAGAATCCCGCCGCGTGATTTTCAAAATCATCAGAGCGTGCACCGCATTTTGCTTGGTCCAGGGGACAACCTAAAGGTTGAACTCCAGCGCCGTTTTCGTTGGAGTTCAACCTTTAGGTTGTTCCGGCGGCATGAAGAAAAATCAGGCGCATGGCCCGATTCATCATTTCCCAATGCAGAACTGGCTGAAGATCGAGTCGAGCAAATCCTCCGTCGTCGTCTGGCCGACGATTTCGCCGACGGCGTTCACCGCGATCCGCAAATCCATCGCCGCGAGTTCGAGCGTTTGATTTTCCCGCAACGCGCCGATGGTCAGGCGTGTCGCCTCGCGCGCCCGACGCAGGGCGTCCTGATGGCGCGAGTTGATCATCACCTGCAGCATCTCGGCCTTGATCTCGCCGGCCCAGACAATTTCCTTGATCGCATCCTTGAGCCGTTCCAGACCGGCGCCGGTGGTGCAACTGATTTCGATAATGGAAGTCACCCTCTCCCCGTCTGATGGGGAGAGGGCTGGGGTGAGGAGCGCGTCTGTAAATTTTCCCAGCTCCAACCGTCTCGGCAAATCCACCTTGTTCACGACCAGAATCCGTTTCTTCCCGGCGAACTCGTGGAGATAATTTTCATCCGCCGCCGTCAACGGCCCACTGGCGTCGAGCACCTGCAAAATTAACTCGGCCTTTTCCAACGACGCACGGCTGCGGCGGATGCCTTCCAGCTCGAGTTCATCGCCCGACTCGCGCAAACCCGCGGTGTCCACGAACACCACCGGCAGCCCGCGAATGTTCGCCGTCTCCTCGATGGTGTCGCGCGTCGTGCCGGCGACGGGCGAGACGATGGCGCGGTCGTAGCCGAGCAGTTGGTTGAGCAGGCTGGACTTGCCCGCGTTGGGCCGGCCCACGATCGCGGCGCGGATGCCCCGGCGCAAAATCTGCCCCTCGTCCGCCGTGCGCAGCAGCTCGTCCATGAAGGCCGCGCCGCGCTCCAGCCGCGCGAGCAACTGCGCCTTCGTGTCGGGCGCAATATCCTCGTCGGGAAAATCAAGATGCGCCTCGACGTGGGCGAGCGTTTTCAGCAGCTCATCGCGCAGCGTGTTGATGCGCTGCGACAATTTGCCGGCAAGCTGTTCGTTCGCGGCGGCGAGCGCGAGTTCGGTGCGCGCATGAATCAAATCCGCGACCGCCTCAGCCTGTGCGAGGTCGAGGCGCCCGTTCACAAACGCGCGCCGCGTGAACTCGCCGGGTTCCGCCGCCCGCGCGCCGCACTCCAGCACGGCGTCGAGCACGAGCTTGGCCGGGAGCAGTCCGCCATGGCAGGTGATCTCGACGACATCCTCGCGCGTAAACGTGCGCGGCGCGCGCAACACGGCCACGAGCACCTCGTCGATGACCCGCCCGGCGCGTGCGATGCGGCCGTAGTGGATCGTGTGCGTCGGCGCGACGGAAGGTTGCAGCGAAGATTTACCAACGGGAACGAAGCATTTGTCCGCCACCGCGAACGCCTTCGCGCCGGAAATCCGGATAACGGCCAGACCGCCTTCCCCGAGCGGCGTGGCGATGGCGGCGATGGTGTCGTCAATCATGCCGGCAGTGCCCAACTTGATTCTCCGCGTCGCGGCCTTCGAGAAAGAGCCGCGCCTTCTCGTAGCTTTTCTTGTGCAGGTAATGCAGCAGCGTGGGATCGGTGGCGCGCGGCAGTTGGGCCGTAAGTTCATCGAGCTGCGCGAAGAGCGGGAGCAGGCTCGGCTTCGGCTGCGCCGTGGCCATCGAAGCGACGGCCCGCTCCAGTTCCCGGAGCGCGGTGAGAATTTTTTGTTCCGGATCGGTCATGCCCAAGCGATAGCCCAAGACGGCAACGCAACCAAGCGTTTTGCATCAACCGTGGCAGCCGGGAAAAGGGCGGGATCAGCTTTGGATTATTATCGGCGCGTCCGGGGAACATCATGACCCCTCCCGGCCGGTTTACCGGCTGCACAAAATTTAATATCTTTCAGAAGACTTGGAATGCTTTGCGGTGTTGGCTGCACCAGCCGGTGGCGGGCGCGCGCGAAAAAATTTCGCACCCAAAAAAACAAAAGCGGTGGACAGCGAGGCTTCACCTCAGGTGAAAGCAAGGTGTGTTATTTGAACCTTCACTTCCGCCGCCCACCACTTCGGCTGTTCCCGCGACACCGCGCGCAAATGGCTCCGCTGTTTTCAAGCGCTCGGCTTCGACGCCCAGGCGTTCCAGAGCTGCACGGACTTCTTCGTCAAGATCGGCACCTACCAACTCTGGTCCAACGTCGCCCGCAAGAACGGCTCGCGCGGCTATCAAAGCCCCCCTGGACCTCCTGGCCAGAAAAAGCCTGGAACGCACCCGGAAAATCTCGCCCAAGATCTTCTTGCTTCACCCCATCTCTCTCGAGGCTCTTCTCCCTCCGTCAGGGGGCTTATCATTGCGCACATCTTTGCCTTTGGTTCTTGGCCTGACAAAGACGCCACATCGCCGTCAGATCATGGAGTCGATTCAGGCCGCGCCACAAGGTCACCGGGCCGGGCTCGCCGTCGCTCTTGCGCCCGAAGAATCCGCCCAACCGCGCGATCCACCGCACCGCCGGCCGCACCCCCGGCGCCTGCTGGGGCGGGGTGGTGCCCTGATGCACATGGCACCACAGCGCTTCCCACTCGCTCTGGCTCAACCACGCGCTGACCATCGCGTCGGGCTCTTCCCGCCCCGCTTTGCACAGCGCCAACAGCCGCCAGGCCAACGCCAGATTCACCGCCAGCACCCGCTCCAGGCGCGCCGCCGTTTCCAACTGCCGTTGCTCGATCGGGCAGCCGCTCTTGAGCAATTTGTGGATAACTTCGATCTGCCAGCGCTGGGCATACCAGCCGATGTGTTCGCACGCTTCCTCCGGGCTCGTCACCGGCCGCGTGCTCAGGAACCGCCACAGCATCGGCGTCGCGCCCCGGGGCGCGCGCGTCTCTCTCGCCTCGATGGCCCACAGGGCCAACGCGGGCTGGCCGGCTTTGCGACCGGGCGCTTCCAAGGGCACCGCGCGAAAAAAAACTGCCAGCGTCGCCAACCGCGCGGGTTGCTCGCCGCACCGGCCCACACGCACTTTCAATTGCCCAGCCGATTCATCCGGCCCACGGTATCCCAGGGTCGGCGAGCCTGGCCGTCGAGTATGCGGTTGTGCCGGCTGCGCACCAGCAGGTGGATGCGCGGCCCTTGCGGCTTTCCTTTTGCGCGACGGGTTTGCGGTGGCGCACGCGGCCTGGAACGCCGTATTCAGCGCCGCCTGGCGCAGTCAGTTTGGGACGATCGAAGTGGTCGAGGCGGGTCAGTGAAAATTCTCAAGCTTCAAATCGAGCGCGGCCTACGCCGTCCCGTCCGCGGTGCGGTCATCCACCAGAATGATTTCAATATCTCCCGCGTCCCGCTGGGCGGTGATGGCCTCGGCCTCGTTGCGCGCGTTGACGACGATGGAGATGGACGGCTTCATGCGAACAGGGCGTCGGTGAACGCAAGCGGTTTCCAACCGCGCGCCTGGAGGGTGGCGATGAAATCGGTGGCCTGCCGCCAGGTTTTCGGGTCGAGCAGATCGTTCGGATGCAGCGTGAGACGGAACGGCGTCTCCTGCGCGAGCCAGCGGCGAATCAGCCAGCCACGATGCAGCCGGCCGCCCGCGTGCCGCCACGCTAGGCCGCCGTCGTCGAAGCAGATCGCAGGCATCTCCAGGCGGCGGCCGGAAAGGGTTTCGCAACGATTGCCCAGCATGAAGCCGTGAAAACCGAGCGCGGCCAGCGCGGCTTTGGTTGCGGCATTTTGCTGCCAGCGCGGCGCGCAAAACCAGCCGGGTTTTTCGCCGAGCGCGTCAGCAAACATTTTGGCAGATTGTTCGAGCCGCGTGCGCGCGACCGTTTCGGAGGGCGCGGCGAACTCCGCGTGGTTCTCCGTGCCGTAACAAATCGTGTTCCACCAGTCGCGGCCCAGCGTGTGCGTGAAACCGTGCAAAACCTTTTCGCCGGGAAAATTTTTCAGGCGTTCGACAAATTTCGGGAACTTCGCGAGTGGAAATTGTCCGAACCAGTTTGGCACCACGAGCAGGAGCGCGAGCGGCTGCGCCTCCGCCGGGAGCGCGGCCAGCAGGCGGTCGAGTTCCGGCGCCATGCCGGGATGCACGTCATGGATTTCAGGCAAATAGGACCGGGGTGGAATCATGGTCTGGACTTTTGGCATGGCCGTCGAACACGTTGGAGTTCAGCCCCGCGAGCGGGGCTGTTCCGGGCCGAGGACATGCTGCAGCATGAACTCCAACCGCTCGCGTTCGCAAATGAAATGACACTGGGGATCATGGTTTGCATTCTGCCAGCGCGCGTAAAATTTCTGCCGCCATCGCCTCGCTCGCGCCCGGCGGCGATCATGCGCGCCTGCTTTTGCGGATCGTCCAGCAGGCCGGCGATGGCCCGCGCCACGTCCGACGGTTCCGGAGAAACGGCCAGCACGGACTCGCCGAAATATTCCATTTTTATCACGTAATTTTTCCACTGCACGCCGGTGGTGGGCAGGGTGATGAGCGGTTTGCCGAGGCCCACGGCCTGTTCGTTCGCCGTGCCGGCCAGGCCGACCACGAGCGTCGCCCGTCGCAGCATGTCGGCGAGATGCCGCTGGATGATCCACGCCTCGACGCCGCTGGTGTGGCGCAGGCGCAGATCAAGGCCGCGCGACGCGTCTTCACCCAGCGGCAGCGCGACGTTCCATCCGGGAACATTTGCCACGCGCTCCCGCACCGCTGCGATGTTGAACTGCGGATGCACCGCGTAGAGAAATTGCAGCGCCGCCTGCGCGCCGCGTGTTTCCGCCGTGGCCGCGGCGACGCGCAGCAAATGCAGCGCGTTGTCCTCCGCTTTCGTGCGGCTGCCGGGGAGCAGGCCGATGACGATTTTTTCCGTCGGCAGTCCAAAGGTTTCATCAGTGCCCTCCAGTCCGTCCATCATCGGATTGCCGACGTAGTGCGGGCGGACGCCGGCGCGGGCGAGCTCCTTGATCGTCAACTCGGCGCGCGGGTAGGTGAGCCGGCAATTTTGGCGGGGCATCCGTTTTTCCATCGGCGTGTAGCCGTGAAGCAGATTGTAGTAGGATTTCGCGCAGCCGATGAAGAGAAACGGCGCGCGGGCCAGCCGCGCGGCGATGATGAAAACAACATCGCCTACGGCCACGATCAGATCGTATTGCCCGCGCATTGTCCGAGCCGACTGCACCCGCCGCCAGTGGGTGGAGATCCACCCGGCGCGCAAATCCTCGATGAACAATTTCAGGCTCATCGTGCCGAAGCCGCAACTGGGTAGGGGATTTTGCGCGCCGCCGACGGAAATTTTCCGCGCCGACCATCGGCCAGCCGAAAATTTCCACGCCCACGGCCAACTGCAATCGGTCGATAACCTGGCCCGCAATCGTGTTCTCGCCGAAGCCGTTGCTGATGAACAAAAATTTCTTCAATGATTTTACGATGCCGACTGGGAAAGTAAGGCGTCAATCGAATTAAAAGCTCTAAAAATAGACGCGCGCGAAATCACTTTTACGGCTCCGGCGGAGGCTTGTCCTGGACGGCGATGACCCAACTGCCCCCGGCCATTGTCTGGGTGCGCACCATCTGCAAACTGTGCGGACGGTTGGTCCACTGTCCCCAAAACCAGCCGGTGGTCATCATCACGACTTTCGGATGACGGTTGAGCAGGCGGAGAAAACCCACCTCCATTGCGGCCTCGGTCGGCTGACCAGCCGGCGTCAGGGCAAAAAAAGAGCGGCAGCGTTCACGGGAAGGGCATTTGCGCCAGCGTCCACACGTAATAATAAAACGGCCTGGTCACCCGGCGGCTGTCCGGCGCGGCCAGCGCGCGATGAAAAGCTGGTCAATGAAAATGGTATGCATCAACTGCATCCCGCCCTTGTGATAACACGACCAGACCCAGCCGCCCAAAATGACCGCCACCGCGCCCACGGCGACCGCGACATCGAGCCTGGGAGACGGCGAAAAAAATTTACCAGGCCAGGCAGGCCACGCCGGCCAGAGCGATGAACGCCAGCGCCAGCGGACCTTTGGTCAGCACCGCCAGGGCCGTGAAAAGTCCGCCGGCGACCACCCACGGATGCCAACCGGGCCGGGACCAGCCGAGAAAGAAGCCGACCACACTGAAGTTCATGAAGACGCTGAAAAGCAGATCCATGCGCGGCGAGTGACAATGTTCGAGAAAAAATATGTCACCAACAAATGGAGCGCGCACAGGAGCGAGGCCGGCCGATTCATTCCAGCAACACAGCGGGCCAGCGCGTAGGTGGAATATAAAAAAATCAAACCGGAGACGGCCACCGCGATGAAAAAATCGGCGGGCCATCCGAGCCGGACAATTTTGCCAGCGCCGCCAGCAGCCAGAAATAAAGCGGTGGTTTGTCCGGGTAGGGCTGTCCGGCCAACTCGAGATACAGATAATTGCCGGAGTGAAGTATGTTCCGCAACGCGCTGGCGTGGCGCACTTCGTTGATGCGCCACAATTCTCCGCGCCAGAAAGTCAGGGCCGTCTGCGCGGCCATCAACGCGGCGAGCGTGAGCAACGGGTGGCGGCACAGCCAGTTCCAGAAACGGGCGGGAAGAGGGGCGGTACTATGTGGTTATTGATCCAAAAGTTTCCTAACGCTATCTGCGTTACCAAGCTATTGCGTCTCGCCGCGGGTGACGCGCAGGAACACTTCTTCCAGACCAAGCTCATCTTCGCGCAGTCCGGTCAGTCTCGCGCCGCCCGTCACGAGCGTCTCGGCAATGAGCGCGTGGTCGGTGTCGTGGTTGACCAGCGTGACCCGGACGCGGCCATCGACCGGTTCGGCGGTGGCGATTTCGGGCCGCGCCTTGAGCAGTTCGACGGCGCGATTTTGATCACTGGAAACCGTCACCCAGACAATGCGCCCGGTGCTCATCTGATCGCGAACGCCCTGCACCGGGCCGCTGTAAATCAATTTGCCGCGCTCGATGATGGCGACGCGATTGCAGAGGGTCTGGAGTTCGCTGAGGATGTGCGAGGAGATGATGATGGTCTTGCCGAGGCGCTGCAGTTCCAGGAGCACGGCCATCATTTCGATGCGCGCGCGCGGGTCGAGGCCGCTGGCCGGTTCGTCGAGCAGCAAGACCTGCGGATCGTGGATAAGCACGCGGGCCAGGCCGAGGCGCTGCTGCATGCCGCGCGACAAGGCGCCGATGAGCGCGCCCTTCTTCTCGCTGAGGCCGACGAGTTCGAGCACGTCGTTCACCGTCTTCTCGCGCTGCGCGGTCGGGATTTTGTAGCACGCGCCAAAAAAGTCGAGGTACTCGGTCACTTCCATGTCCTTGTACACGCCGAAGAAGTCCGGCATGTAACCGATGACGTGGCGGACGGCGTCGGCGTCGCGCACCACGTCGTGACCGAGGACGAGCGCCTGGCCCGCACTGGGCGCGAGAAAGGTGGCGAGGATGCGGAGCGTGGTGGTCTTGCCCGCGCCGTTCGAGCCGATGAAGCCGAAGAGGTCGCCGCGATGAATGGTCAGGTCGAGCGCGTTGAGCGCGGTCATGGTTCCGTAGGTGCGGGTCAGGCCGATGGTCTGGACGGCCGGCAGCGGAGGGGCGGTTTCGTTGGCCATAAATTTATTCGGGCTTCGGACTTTTGACCGGGCCGGCTTCGTCGGCGGAATTTTGCAGGACGACGACGCGAAGCAGCGTGTCCTTCTTCGAGTGACGCGGGGTGAATTTGTTGAGGGGCGCGACCAGCGTCTGGTCGGGCAGCCAGGCGAGCAGCACGGCGTCGCCGCGCTGGATTTGGGGCGAGAGATCGAAGCCGGGTGAGGTGACAAAATTTCCCTGGTAGGGGTAATAATTTCCAGGCTGCTCCGGGTTGCGATCGCCTTGCAGCGAGATGAACGACGCGGTCATCGCGCCGACAAAGGCGTCGTTGATGCGGCCGGACTCTTCGCCGCCGAACTGCTGCTGGCGCTGCTGCACGGCGCTGTTCAGGTGGCCGGACTGGTTCATCACAAAGTCGCGCAGCGAAGAGCCGGCGCCCCGGTTGAGCACCGTCGTCTTCCCTTTCGTCAGTTCGCCCAGATCAAACATCCGGCCGCCGACGATCAGCCGGGACTGCGGAATTTTTTTGCCCTGCGGATTTTCCACCTTCACCTCCCAGCCGTCGACGCGCGGGGTGATCGTCATGTTCAACGGGGCGGTCGCCTGCCGCCACCAGTCGCCGGCGTAAAGCTGGCTCGTCCAGACCGGCACAGTGAGCTGGGCGGAAAAACTGTTCCCGCGCTGCTCGACGAGCGCCTTGCTCACCTCCTGGTTGCCGCTGAAACCCTGCTCGCCGCGCAGGTTCGCGAAAGCCTGGTCGCTGGCGACCTCGTAGCTGGCGTTGACCGGCGAGTAGGCGGAGCCGTAGATGCGCCCGCGCAGATCGGCGCGCGCGCCGTGCGGGATGACATCGACGACGTGCAACTCGTTCCACTCCGCCTCGCCGGCGCGCAGCTTGTAGCCAATGAAATAAATCAGCCCGGAGAAGAACGCGACGTAGAGCGGGAAGGTGATCCAGGTGAGCATCTGGCGGTTCAATTTTTTCAGCCAGTAACGGTCGAGTGGCCCGATGACGGCGAGGTAGCCCATCAACAACAGGAGCAGCCAAGCGATGGGCAGCTTGCGGATTTGCCGGCTGTCGATCATCGCGCCGAACACGGAGTCGATGTGGTGCCCGCTGGAGCGGTTGGCGTTGCCGGAGAGGAGCCACTCGCCCGGCACGCCGAGCAGTTTCGCCCAGAACCACGGGCGGTTTTTCCAGGAACGAAACGGCTCCAGCTCCGGGCTGAAGAGCAGCACCGTCACCTCGCCGCGTCCGCGCCGCGCCGCGAGGGCGAGCGCCGCCGCCTCGGTACCGGCGAGAACACGCCCGTCCCGCACCACAGCGGCGACCACCGGCATTGCTTCCTCCACAAAGCGCGTGTCAGTCACGAGCTTGGCGTAGGGATTGCCCGTGGTGTTGTCGGAGCGAATCACACCTGGCTCTTTCATGGCGCCGCGTGCGCGCCGCGGCTCGATCCACTCGGCGGCCGTGGGCGGAGCGGTGAGCCACTCGTGGAGCGGGCCGGGATTTCTCGAGGCCGAACTTCCGGGCAGTTCGCACGGGAGAAAATTTTTCAGCCACGGCGCGTTGTTGATGTCGCTGGCCTGCTCGACGCCGATGATCAGCCGCCCGCCGGTA
>CANMZY010000017.1:0-18828 GCA_947502425.1 Verrucomicrobiales bacterium | reverse complement strand
TCGGCCACACGTTTTATCTGCTGCGTAATTCTCCGCCGCAAAATCTTCTCGAAGACTGGACGCAGCATCCCAGCATTCCCGTCCGCAAACTCAGCCAGCGGATGCGCACCCAGCTCCGCCGCTCGCACACCAACAACGGCGTCGATTGGGACCAGTTGTGCGTGGCGCACGCGGCCACACCGCAGTTTGTTTTCGAGCTGACCGACGACACCGTGCGCCTGCGCCTGCTGGCCCGCAGCGCCCGCGACCAGAGCGCGTGGCATTGGACCGGCCAGGAATGGCAGCCGGACAAGCCCGACCCGCGCGCGGCGGACAAGCCGCAAATCCTCGAAGACCCCCGTCTCGACGACGCCACACACTGGCTGCGCCGGCTCGACTGGTTCACGCCGGAGCCGGGCATCTGGGTCGGGGACGCGAACGAAAATTTCCTGAACACGCTCGCCAACGTTTGGCCGCATCGCCCGACCGGGGCGGAGTTCCTCGGCAACCCCCCCTTCCACCGGCTCTTTATGGCGCCGCGCCAGTTGCGCCCGCACCTCGTCGTCAAAGGCAGCGGCATCGACTGGTTCACCGTCTCCTCCGCCTGGGAACAGGAAGGACTCAAGTTGACGCCCGCCGATTTGCACCGGCTCGCCGCTGCCACGAGCCGCTTCGTGAAACTGCCCGACGCCGGTTGGCTCGAACTGGACACCGCCGCCGTCTCCCGCGCGCACGAGACCATGGCCGATCTGGGCGTCGATACGCTCAGCGCTATTCCGCAGCGCATCGGTCTCGAACAGGCCGCCCATCTTGATGAAAACGGCCTGAAACGTTTCGCCGACAGTCCCGAAATCAAACAACTGCGCGAACGACTCGCCGACTTCGAGGGCATCCCGCCGGTGCCGCTGCCCGCCAACATCCAGGCCGAGCTGCGCCCTTATCAGAAGGATGGGTTTGATTTTCTCTGCCACCTCACGCGCGCCCGGCTCGGCGGCATCCTCGCCGACGACATGGGCCTCGGGAAAACTTTGCAGACCCTCGCGTGGCTCTCCTGGCAGCGCGAGCAGAACCCGAAAAACGCCCGGCCCGCCCTCGTCATCTGCCCCGCCTCGGTGCTGCACAACTGGCGGCGCGAGGCCGAGAAATTCACGCCGCACCTGAAAGTGCTCGTCCTGCAGAGCGGCGCGGCCCGGCACAATTTACGGAAACAAATTCCGCAGAACGACATCATCGTCACCAACTACGCCCTGCTCCGCCGCGACCTCGAGGCCCTGCAGAAATTTTCCTTCAGCGCCCTGGTGCTGGACGAGGCGCAGTTCATCAAGAACCCCGCCGCCCAGGTCACGCAGTCGGTCAAGCAGATGAAGGCCGACCAGCGCCTCGCCCTCACCGGGACCCCGCTGGAAAACCGCCTGCTCGACTTGTGGAGCATCACCGATTTCATCCAGCCCGGCTATCTCGGCAGCCAGGAGCATTTCCACGAGACCTACGAACCGCGCGTCGAGGGCCAGGGCGAGGAGGCCGTCTCCACCCAGCGCATCGCGCGCCGCCGCCTCTCCGCGAAGCTCCGCCCGCTCATGCTCCGCCGCCTCAAGCAGCAGGTCGCCAAAGATCTCCCCGACCGCATCGAGGAACGACGCGATTGCGAGTTGGACGAGGCGCAACGGAAACTTTACCTCGCCGAACTTCGCCGCAGCCGCGAGCAGGTTTCCCAGATCGTCGCCGAGAAGGGACTCAACAAAAGCAAAATGCACGTCCTGGCCGCGCTCACCCGGCTGCGCCAGATTTGCTGCCATCCGAAACTCGTCGGCAACGATTCCGTTTCCGGCAAGACCGAGACGCTGTTCGAGTTGCTTGAACCGCTGCTCGCGCAAGGCCACAAGGTCCTCATCTTCTCGCAGTTTGTGCAGATGCTCCGACTCCTCGAAACCGAGTGCGTCGCGCGGCAGATTCCCACGCACGTCCTGACCGGCGAAACCAAGGACCGGCAGACCGTGGTCAACACCTTTCAAGACGATCCGAAGGCTGGCGTCTTCCTGCTGAGCTTGCGCGCCGCCGGCACCGGCCTGAACCTCACCACCGCCAGCTACGTGGTGCTCTACGATCCGTGGTGGAATCCCGCCGTCGAGGCCCAGGCCATCGACCGCTCGCATCGCATCGGTCAGACCCGCACCGTCAACGCCTACCGACTGATCGCGCCCGGCACCGTCGAGGAAAAAATCTGGGAACTGCAGCAGCGCAAGGCCCAGACCATTTCCGACGTGCTCGGTGAAGAAGGCTTCGCCCGGAGCCTGTCGCAGACGGATCTCGAGTACCTCTTTTCGGAAGACTGACCGTGGCCAAACCCGCGCTAGGCCGAGGACTCGGAGACTTGCTGGACGGAGCGAAGCCGGCCGCTCCGGACTTGCCCGCGCCCGGACCCCCGCGCACCCCGCCCGGCCTCCGCGCGCTGTTAAGCGAACGCCCCGGCCCGGAACGCCCGCGCTCGCTGGCCTTTCTCAAATGGCCGCTGCTCCTGGCGGATGTGCTCCTCTGCGTCCTGGCCGTGCTGCTGGTCTGGCCGAATCCCGGCGTCGTGCAAATCACCCTGGGATCGTTGGCCGTGGTGCTGGGCGGATGGCTGGCCTGCCTGGCGTTCTGGCTGGAGTGACGGGCCGCGTCAACGAGGGCCGGGCGATTTGATCCGCCGGTCGTTGTCCGGGAAAACTGCGCGTCTTCGCGAAACCTCGCGTCGCTTGACCATTTCCGGGTGGAAGCCACAATGCGCCGATGAACCCCGGTGCTCTCTTCGTTTTCGCCCTGCTGGCGCTGACCGCTCCAACGTTCGCCGCACCGCGTCAGGGGGCGAACGGGTTTGCCACGCGTTCCGAGACCATTGCGCCGCACGCGATGGTCTGCACCAGTCAACCGCTCGCCACGCAGGTTGCGCTCGACATCCTCAAGCAGGGCGGCACCGCCGTGGACGCCGCCATTGCGGCCAACGCCACTCTCGGCCTGATGGAACCCACCGGGAACGGCATCGGCGGCGACCTCTTCGCCATCGTGTGGGACGCCCAATCGCAGCGACTCCACGGCCTCAATGGTAGCGGCCGCTCCCCCTATTCGCTCACGCTCGACCACTTCAAAAAAGCAAAGCTCACGAAGGTCCCGTCCTACGGGCCATTGCCGGCAACTGTTCCCGGCTGCGTGGATGGATGGTTCGCATTGCACAGGAAGTTCGGCAAGTTGCCGATGAAGACGCTGCTCGCTCCGGCCATTGCCTACGCGCGCGAGGGATTTCCCGTCAGCGAAGTCATCGCCGCCGAGTGGCCCGGCCCCGGCAGTCCGCAGGCGAAGTATCCGAATTTCAAGGAGACTTATTTTCCCGGTGGCCGTGCCATGCGCAAAGGCGAGGTCTTCAAGAACCCAGGCCTCGCCAGTTCCCTAGAGAAAATCGCCAGTGGCGGACGCGATGCTTTTTATCGTGGCGACATCGCGCGCACCATCGCCGTGTTCATGCAAACCAACGGGGGCTTCCTGACCGGGAAAGATTTCGCCGACCACACGTCCGAGTGGGTCGAGCCGGTCTCGACGAATTATCGCGGCTATGACGTTTGGGAATTGCCCCCGAACGGCCAGGGCCTGGCCGTGCTTCAGATGCTGAACATTCTGGAAGGATACGACCTCGGGAAAATGGGCTTCGGCAGCGTGGAATACCTGCACTTGTTCATCGAGGCCAAGAAGCTGGCCTTCGAAGACCGGGCACGGTTTTACGGTGACCCGGCGTTCGCCCAGATGCCGGTCAGGCAACTGCTTTCCAAGGAATACGCCGCCACGCGCAGAAAATTGATCCGCCTGAATGACGCCGCCGCCGCTTTCGAGCCGGGCAACCCCAGTCTGGGCGGCGACACCATTTACCTGACCGTCGCCGACAGCCGGGGAAACATGGTCTCCCTCATTCAGAGCAATTATCGCGGCATGGGCAGCGGCATGACCCCGGACGGACTCGGGTTCTGTCTTCAGGACCGGGGCGAGGCCTTCAACGTGGTGGATGAAAGGCATCCCAATGCCTACGCGCCGCACAAGCGCCCCTTTCACACGATCATCCCGGGATTTGTCACGCGCGACGGGAAACCGTGGATGAGCTTTGGCGTGATGGGCGGCGATATGCAGCCGCAGGGCCACGTGCAGGTCCTCGTGAACCAGATTGATTTCGGGATGAACCTTCAGGAAGCCGGCGACGCCCCGCGGATTTACCACACCGGCTCAAGCGAACCGAGCGGCATAAGAATGACCGACGGCGGCGTGAGCAATTTGGAAAATGGCTTCAGCGAGAAGACGCTGGCCGGCCTGCGCGACCTCGGCCACAGACTTGGCAAGACTTCAACCGCTGCATTTGGCGGCTACCAAGCCATCCGTCGGGAAGCTTCGAACGGCGTCTATTACGGCGCGACCGAGTCGCGCAAGGACGGGCTGGCGGCGGGATATTAGCGGCGCCACCGTCTGAGGAAATCAGGAACCCATTGACCAAGGTCCGGCCGCGCCCTTCGTCTCCACTGGGGCTGGACAAGCAGAACGATCGGGAACAGCATCGAACCAATGCTTGCACAGACCAACCAACGGCGTAGGAAAGTGAACCCGGTAAAGAAGTCATTGTGCATCCTCCTTGTGCTGATTCTGGCAGGTGCCTCACTGTTGGCCGCGCCGGCGGATCCAGCGAAGCCCGTCAAGGTCTTCATCTTTGCGGGGCAGTCGAACATGGAGGGTGCCGATGCCCGACCGGAGCGGATTGACGATTTCTCGATGTTCAAAGGAGCGGGCGCACCGCAGCCCGATGTTCTCTACTGCACTCTTGCTCCCGCCGGTCAGGATTCGTTCAAAGGCTGGAGTCCGCTGCAACCGCTCCGTTCTTTTGGCTCCGAACTGACGTTTGCGCGGCTTCTCAAAAAACATGACGATTCCCCCCTGGCGATCATCAAGTCCGCCGTCGGTGGCACCACCGTCGCTTTTGACTGGAATCCGGAAGCGCCCGACAAAGGCCAGAAACTGTATCCACGGACACTCCAGTTGATTCGGGGAGCGCTTCAGGAACTGGAAAAGCGCGGAGTCAACTACCGGCTCGAGGGCGTGATGTGGCACCAGGGGGAAAACGACATGCTCGACCGCAACCTCGGCACAAATTACTCGGCCGGTCTTAATACCTTAATCAAACGGCTCCGGAAGGATCTCCGCGCGCCAGAGTTGAAATTGTTCATCGCCGAGGTCAGCGAGAAGGGCATCTGGGGCATGGATCATCGCCACAACCTCGCCGTTCTCCGACAGCAACAGGACACGGTGTTGCGGGCGGACGGACTGCTCCACTGGGTGCCCACCTCGCATCTGGCTTTTGAAGTGATGGGCAGCGGTCAGCCGCATTATCACTTTGGAACCCAGGGACAGTTGCAGATGGGCGAGGCCTTCATCGCGGCTTACCTTGGGAGCATCGGCCGGGCGCCGGTCACCAAAGAGCGCGCCTTCAAAAATGGGCTGCCCCTCGCCCGGCAATCCCGCGTGCGTCTGTTCGTGCTGGCCGGCCAGCGGAACGTGGAGGGTGAAGATTCGTTTGTCTCGGAGATTTCCCAGGCTGCTGGATTCGAGTCGCTCGTCCAGGCCCAGGAGAATGTCCTCTTTCGCTATTCTCTCGGCGGCGGTGTCAAAGCTTCCCGTTCATGGGAACCCCTGGGCCCCGTGGACTATCTCGGCAACTTCGGACCGGAACTCAGCTTCGGCGCTCGCCTCCGGAAATCGATTGGCGCCAAGGAGGGGGTTGCCATTGTCAAATTCACCCACAGCGGCGCCCAAGGCCCGGACTGGTTTCCCCGGGGGTCGCCCGAAAGCCGACGTGATCTTTATCCGAAATTCATCACGTTCCTCCGCGAGTCGGTCGAAGACCTGACCCGGCAGGGATACGATTGCACCTTGGAAGGCGTCTTCTGGCACACCGGGGAGAACGACACTTACTTCGGACCCTATCGACAAAAGCACGCCGTCTGGATGAAGGAACTCATCGCCCAGGTCCGCCTTGACCTCAAACAGCCGACCCTCCCGTGGTTCATCTCCGAGCAACATCCCCGCGCCATCTGGCGAAACATGGAGGTTATGAACTCTTCCCTCAACACCATGGCCCAGTCCGAACCGCGGGTCTTCATGGTCAAGACCGGACATCTGCCCCATGGCCGGCTGCATTTCGGCACGGCGGGAACCTTGCTGCTGGGTGAGGAACTGGCCCAGGCTTATCTGAAGCTTCCTTGAAGCAACCGCGACCGTGAATGGCACGCGGCGCTTCCGTTGCAAACTCCGGGACCGCGCCAACAATTCGCCAACTACGGCTTGATTCAGGGGCGCATGTCTCCATGCTGCACCGATCTCCAGCGGCTTCACCAACCAGAGAGATAAACTATGAGATCTGTATTAACGAACTTTCTTCTTGCCGTCGGTCTTGGCTGCGCACTCTTCGCGACCACCGTTCCCTCTGCCGCCGCGCCAGCCACCAACGCCGTCGCGCCTCTCAACCAATCCGGCGGCGGCGATCCGATCGCCCGCATCCGGGACGAAGGGCTCAACCGCTCGCAGGTGATGAAGACTCTGAGCTATCTTTCGGACGTGATCGGGCCGCGCCTCACCGGTTCGCCTAATCTTCGCCGCGCGAACGCCTGGACGCGCGACACGCTGGTGACCTGGGGCCTGACCAACGCGCACCTTGAGGCGTGGGGACCTTTCGGACGGGGATGGTCGTTGCAACGGTTTTCCGCGCAGGTGATCGAGCCGCAGGCTTTCCCGCTCATCGCCGCGCCGAAAGCGTGGACCCCCGGCCTGGCCCAGCCGATCTCTGCCGAAGTGATTTTGTTCGAGGCGAAGACGGAGGGGGATCTGGACAAATACAAAGGCCACCTCCAAGGCGCGATTGTTCTGATGGATTCAACGCGCGAGGTGAAACTGCGTTTCGAGCCGCTTGCAAGCCGCATTGGCGAATCCAATCTTCTGCGCATGGCCAACGCCGGACCGACGGACACGCGGCCCTTCACCCCGGGCCGCGCGTCTGCCCCGATCAATCCCCCGTCCACCAACACGGCCACCCCCAAAAGCAACATCGGCCCGACCAACATCGTCACCCCCAAGCCCGCTCCAGCCACCACCAACACCGCGAAGGCTGATGCAGGCGCGGCGCAACGCACCAACAGTTCGGCCGCGCTGCCATCCGGTCGCGCCCTGTCCTTTGTCACGAGCGAGGGCGCGGCGCTCGTGGTCACTCCGAGTTCACAAGGAGACGGAGGCACCCTGTTCGTCGAACAGGCGTCGGTTCCACTCGCACCCCCTGCCGGCACCACCTCCCCGGACCCGGCGTCGCGCCAACCGTGGGCTACCAACGCACCAGTCATGCCCCCGCAGATCGCTCTGGCCACGGAAGATTACAACCGTCTCGTCCGGATGATCCGGCACGGCGAGAAGTTGAAGATGGCCGTCGATCTTCAGGTTCGATTCCACTCCGAGGATCCGATGGCTTACAACACCATCGCGGAAATTCCCGGCAGCGATTTGAAAGCAGAAGTGGTGATGCTGGGCGCGCACCTCGACTCCTGGCATTCCGGAACTGGCGCGACCGACAACGGCGCGGGCGTGGCGGCCACGATGGAGGCGGTGCGAATTCTCAAGGCGCTGAACCTTCAACCCCGCCGCACCATCCGCATCGGCCTGTGGAGCGGCGAAGAGCAGAACCTGCTTGGGTCAAAGGCCTACGTGGCGAAACACCTCGGTTACTACACCAACCTGACCAGTGTGGTGGCCGCGCGATCACCGCGCGACGAGGGCAAGGCTCCGCGCCTGACGACGCCGGCTGCAACCAATGCCGTCACCAAAAAGTTAGTGCGCACGGCTGAATATGAGAAGTTCTCCGCCTACTTCAACCTCGACAACGGGACGGGCAAAATACGTGGTGTTTACATGCAGGGCAACGAATCGGTCCGCCCGCTCTTTCGCAAATGGCTGCAACCGTTCTCCGACCTGGGCGCGGAAACGCTGACCTACGGCAACACCGCCGGCACCGATCACCAATCGTTCGACGGCATCGGCCTGCCCGGCTTCCAGTTCATCCAGGACCCGCTTGATTACTGGACGCGCACGCACCATTCCAACGCCGACGTGTTCGATCGCATTCAGGCCGACGACATGAAACAAATCTCCACCATCCTCGCCGCGTTCATTTACCATGCGTCCATGGTGGAAGAAAAAGTTCCACGCAAGCCGGTTGAATGAGCAGGCAGGCCTTCGTCAAAGCCCAAGACGCGTGGCCGGTTTGCCATTTACCATTTTCACCCAAACTCCGAATTGGCGGAGGCGGTGGTGCCGGTGTTCAAAAATGTTTCACCCGGGAAATGAAAAAGTCTGTCTTTTCTTCCGTCAGGTAGTGCGGAACCTTGCTGCGTCAAAAAACAATTATCAGACAGGTGCAAACCTGACTATGCTTGGGCTCGCTGGCGGATGGAAACTGCACCTCCGCCGAAAACTTATGATACCTGTGCGCACGATACTGCTCTGCCTCCTGCTCCCGCTACCCCTTGCGCGGGGCGCAGTGGATTTCAACCGCGACGTGCGGCCGATCCTGTCCGACCGGTGCTTGGCCTGTCACGGGCCCGACGGCGAAAAGCGCAAGGCGGGCTTGCGGCTCGACACGATGGAAGGCGCGACGGCGGTTTTGAAAAGCGGCCAACGGGCCATTGTGCCTGGCAAGTCGAAGGAGAGCGCGCTCTTTGAACGCATTCACAGCACGGATCCGGACGAGATCATGCCGCCGGCGAAGTTGAACCGCCCGCTCTCCTCCAAAGAGCGTGAATTACTCGTGCGCTGGATTGACGAGGGCGCAGTCTATGCGAGCCATTGGGCATTTCCCCCTCCCCGGAAGCATCCTGCCCCTGCCGTTAAAAGCGCGGCCTGGGCGAAGGACGATATTGACCGCTTCATCCTGCAAAAGCTGGAGGAGCAGAAGCTCACGCCCAATCCGGAGGCCGATCGCGCGGCGCTGCTGCGGCGAGTGTCGTTCGTGGTGACCGGGCTGCCGCCGACGCCGGAGCAGATCGCGGCGTTCCTCGGGGACGCTTCGCCGAATGCCTATGAGAAAAAGGTGGACGCGCTGCTGGCTTCGCCGCGCTACGGCGAGCGGATGGCCCTCGACTGGATGGAGGTCGCGCGCTTTGCGGACACGTTTGGGTATCAGTCAGACAACGGTTGCTTCGTGTGGCCGTGGCGCGACTGGGTGATCCGTGCCTTCAACAACAACCTGCCCTACGACCAGTTCGTGACCTGGCAGACCGCGGGCGATCTTCTGCCAGATGCCACGCAGGAGCAGCGGCTGGCGACGACGTTCAACCGACTGCACCGCCAGACGCAGGAAGGCGGCTCCATTGAGCAGGAATTTCGACAGGAATACATTTCCGACCGCGTTCACACCACCGGGACGGCCTTCCTAGGCCTGACCATGGAGTGCGCCAAGTGTCACGATCACAAATATGACCCGTTGCCGCAGACGGCTTATTACAGCATGGCCGCGATGTTCGGGCAGGTGGATGAGTGCGGGCTTTTTCCATACTCCATTTCCACGACGGCTCCGGAACCTTCCATGCGCCTGACCGGACCGGAGCACACTGCGGAAATTGAGAAACGCCGGGCCGCGCTGGCCGGCGCGCTGGCGGTCGCGCAGAAGACGCCGGCCGGTCGCGACGCCGCGTTCGAGCAATGGTTCGCGGCCGCGGCGTCCATCACTCCGCCCGCGCCCTCGGATCATTTCCCGCTGGATGCGGCGACGGGCGGGAAGATGTCGAACACGGTGCCGAAGGCCGCGGCGGGGGCGGTCTCGGGTGGCAAACTCACGGCCGTGCCGGGGGCGGTGGGAGGTGCGATGGAGTTCGACGGCGATACGGTGCTCCAGTTGGATGGAGTGAAAGGAATCACCCGCCACCACGAATTGAGCATTTCGTTGCGCCTTTTCTCGTCGGAGCGAAAGGAGCGCGCGCTCATTTTGCATACGGGGCCGGGGCTGTTTTCGCAGATGGCGGACGCGGCTGGATTCGAACTGCTCCTGGAGAACGGCAAGCTGCGGTGGAGTTGCATCCACCTTTGGCCCGGCTGCGCAGCCTCGGTGGAAACGCCCGCGGAATTTCCGGTGGGCAAATGGGTGCATGTCACGGTGACCTACGACGGCTCCTCCTCGGCGGCCGGGTTGAAAATTTACTACGATGGCAAGCCGGTGGCCGCGACGGTGCGACATGATCATCTCGACAAGAGCATCGCGACGGATGTCATGCGGGTGGGCGCCCGACCGCGCGACGACCGGGGATTCGCCGGCGGATGGATCGATGAGTTGAAGATTTTCCGCCAAGCCCTGTCGCCGCTGGAGGTGGCGGATTTGCATCAGCCCGCACTCGAAGCGACGATCAAGTCAGCTAAGGCCGGCAACGCGGCGGCGAAGGCGGTGGTGCGCGAGCATTGGCTGGCGCGGGTGCATGAGGAAACGGCACAAGCCGGGCGGGTGGTGATCGCCGCGCGCAAGAATCTGGAGGACGACTATCTTCATCGCATTCCGCTGATCATGGTCATGAAGGAGTCGCCGCATCCACGGCAGTTCCACGTCCTGAAACGCGGCGACTACGCCTCGCCGGACCCGAACCGTCCGGTGGAGCCTGCGCCCCCGACGGACATCATGCCGTTCGACGCCAGGGCCCCGAGGAACCGCCTCGGCCTCGCACAGTGGATGACGGATGCGAACAATCCGCTCGTTTCGCGCGTGGCGGTGAACCGGCTGTGGATGCAATGTTTTGGAAACGGGATTGTGGCCACGCAGGAGAATTTCGGCCAGCAGGGCGACGCACCGTCACACCAGGAATTGCTCGACACGCTGGCCCACGATTTTTCCCACACCGGCTGGGACGTGAAGCGAATGCTCAAAAGAATCTTGCTGAGTGCGACCTTCCGGCAGTCGTCGGCGGGAACCCCGGAAAAGCGGGAGAAAGATCCGAAGAATACGCTACTCTCGCGCGGACCATCATATCGGCTGACGGGAGAAGCCATTCGCGACCACGTATTGTTCGCTTCGGGCCTGCTGGTGGAAAAAGTCGGCGGTCCGAGCGTCAAGCCCTGGCAGCCGGCGGGAGTGTGGTCGGAGTCGGGCGCGTCGGGCGGCGACTATAAGCCCGACACCGGCGAAGGACTGCATCGCCGCAGCCTCTACACCTACCGCAAACGCACCGCGCCGCCGCCCAGCATGATCATGCTCGATGCCGGTAGCCGCGAGATTTGCCAGCCGCGCCGGCTGACGACCAACACGCCGCTGCAGCCGCTGATTTTCCTGAACGACCAGAGCTTCTTCGAATGTGCGCGGCAGCTCGCCCAACGTGCCATCAAGGAACAGCCCGAGGGCGTGGACGCGCAAATGCAGCGCGCCTTCCTGCTCCTCACCTCGCGCTCCGCCGCCCCGCCGGAACTGGCGGCCCTGCGTGCGCTCCACGCGCGGCAGCTCGAGCACTACACTGCCAACCTGCCCGCCGCCAAAGCCGTGTGTGGCGAGGAAAATCCCGCGCTCGCCGCCATGACCATCGTCTGCTCCACCCTCCTCACCTCGGACGCGGCCATCACCAATCGCTGAACGATTATGAAACCTGCCTACGACGATCTCATGCGCTCCACGCGCCGCCACTTTCTCGGAAAAATCGGCCTCGGCCTTGGCTCGCTCGCGATGGCCCGCCTGCTCGGGACCGACGTTCGCGCCGCAGCGCGTCCCGGCGTGCTCAGCGCGCCACATTTCGCGCCGAAGGCGAAGCGGGTGATTTACCTTTTCCAGGCGGGCGGTCCTTCGCATCTGGAGACCTTCGATTTCAAACCCGTTCTCCGTGCCGGCCACGGCAAGGCGCTCCCAAAGGAAGTCATCGGCAATCAACGCCTCTCCACCATGAGCGGCAACCAGAGCCTGCTGCCGATGGCCGGATCGTTCGCGAACTTCACCAAGAGCGGCCGCTGCGGCATGGAGATCTCCGACACCCTGCCCTACACCCAGAAGATCGCTGACGACATTTGCCTGATCCGCACCATGCACACCGAGGCGATCAATCACGATCCGGCGATCACCTTTTTCTGCTCCGGGAATCAGGTGCCCGGCCGGCCCTCGATGGGCGCGTGGGCTTCGTATGGCCTCGGCAGTCTCAATGACAACCTGCCGGCGTTCATCGTGCTGGTGTCGAAGAATGCCTCGCGCGATCAACCGCTCTACTCGCGGCTGTGGGGCGCGGGCTTTCTCCCCAGCGAACATCAGGGCGTGCAGTTCCGCGCGGGCAAGGAGCCGGTGCTATACCTCACCAACCCGGAGGGCGTCTCGCCGCACGTCCGGCGCGATATGCTCGACGCGCTCGGCAAGCTCAATGGCTACCAGGCGGAGCAGCAGCTTGATCCGGAAATCGACGCCCGCGTGGCGCAGGCCGAGATGGCCTTCCGCATGCAGACCAGCGTGCCCGACGCCACCGACCTCTCGGGCGAGACCGAGGAGACCTTCAAGCTTTACGGCCCTGACAGCAAAGTGCCCGGCACCTACGCCGCGAACTGTCTCCTCGCGCGGCGTCTCATCGAGCGCGATGTCCGCTTCGTCCAGCTCTTCCACCAGGGCTGGGACCAGCACGGCGATGTGGTGGGCGGGATCTCACGCCAGTGCAAACAGACCGACCAGGCCTCCGCCGCGCTCATCACCGATCTCAAGCGCCGCGGATTGCTGGATGACACGCTCGTCGTATGGGGCGGCGAATTTGGGCGCACCGCCTACTGCCAGGGGAAAATTTCCGCCAACAATTACGGCCGTGATCATCACCCCCGTTGTTTCAGCCTGTGGCTTGCCGGCGGCGGCGTGAAGGGCGGCACGGTCGTCGGCCGGACCGATGACTACGGCTACAACATCGTTGAGTCAGGCGTGCATGTTCACGACCTCCACGCCACCATGCTCCACCTGCTCGGCGTCGACCACCAAAAGCTGATCTACAAATTCCAGGGCCGCTACTTCCGCCTCACCGATGTCCATGGCGAAGTGGTGAGGCCGATCCTCGCCTGAGCGCGCAGGAGACATCCGAAATCGGCGTCCCGCCAGGACAACGGAAAGCCCCTCGGTGAAGGCCAGAATGGCGGTGAGCTATCAACCGGTGTGAGGACGGAAGACTTGGGAATAAAAAGGAAGGCCAGCGCGCGCTTTGGAACTTTGGGTTTATGGCTGTCCGACATGGATTCGAACCATGACAAAGGCCTCCAAAGGGCCTTGTGCTACCATTACACCATCGGACAACGGCGTGAAATTAACTTTCCCCACTGCAGGTGCAAAGCCAATTTTTGAATTTCCGCCTCCACGCCCGCCTCCAGTTGGGGAGTATTCACCCCCTCCGGGGTTCAGTTGCGCTCGGCTCGCCTTCGCTCCGCCGAACCCCGGAGGGGTGAAGACGGAGGGAAGAAAGACAATTTACAGAAGCACGTTTACACCGGCCACCGGCGTCATCTCATGATCTGTGGGCATAGAGACATTCCCGCCGAATTCAAGACAGTTGCCCGCTGTGTTCGGAACTGTTTGTAACGAAGAAGGACCGGGCAAATTCCTGAAGTGAGAAGGTGCGAGGCTCGGCTGCTAACTTTTCCGGGCCGGCTTTTGCAGGAAGCCATCCGTCAGAATCACTTCCCGGATGATCGACTTCAACCGGTAGCCCTCCTGGGCGGTTTTTTGAACGATGTCGTCCACCACGAGGGATTCCGCGGGGCTGAGTTCCCTGGACAGGGCGAACCTCAGCAGGTGGGCAGAAAAGGCTTTGGCGAAACGTTTCTCTTCTTTGACCAGGGTATCCTTGAAATCAACAATGCCCTTGAAATCGTACTGCCTCATCAACGTGCCGCTGGCATCGACGGGCCGCTTGTTCTCGTATTGGTCGCGCCATTGACCGATGACGTCGAAGTTCTCGAGGGCGAAGCCGAGGGGATCGATGCGTGAGTGGCAACTGGCGCAGGTGGGGCTCTCCCGGTGCTTGGCGAAGCGTTCGCGGATCGTCAACTGGCTGTCGTCGCCGGTCTGCGGCAAGGGTGGAACGTCGTTGGGGGGCGGCGCTGGCGGGTCGTTGAAGATCACGTCGAGCAGCCAGGCACCGCGCGAGATGGGCTGGGTTCGCTTGGGAGCCGAGGTCATCGAGAGGACGGCGGCGCTGGTGATCACTCCGCCGTACCGGGGATCGTCCACTCGAACCCGTTCAAAGGACCGGGAAGCCATGGCCTGACGAAGCACATCCTCAGCTCGCGGCACTTTTTTCAGGGCACTTTCGGTCTCCTGGATCAGTTTCTCCAAGGCGGCAATCCTCTCCCGTTGCGGCGGGCTCAGCGCCGCGTTCAGTTCCGCTGGCGGGAGAAATTTGGTTCCTCCCCGGCTGGCGGCGCGAACTTCCTTTGAATTCAACGCCCGGTTGTAGAGCCTCGCGTCGTCAATGATCATTGAGAGATGATTGCTCCCGCCCGCCGCAAGGTGATCGACGCCGAACACAACGGAGGCATCCTTGCCTGCGAAGGTGAGGGCCGGACTCTTCTTGCCGGGTGCTCCGTAGGGTTCCCCGTTTCGATAGAGCGTCGTCGTCCCGTCCTGCTTGTAAACCATGGCGAGGTGGATCATCTCCCGGGATTCCGGCTCAGGAGTGGATGCTTCGAACGGCATGGTTCGTTTTCCACCTTCGCTCCCGGGGAGCCAAAGCCGGCTCCCTTTTCCTCCAAAGCTCAGCGAGTCGAACACCCCATTCTTCCCTTGGATGGCCATGACTCCGCCACCGGGTTGACCGGAGTCGTCGAGCATGAACCGGATCTCAAGCGTCTTCTCCTTCAGATCGAAGGGCAGAGGCATCTCGGTCTGCAGATGCGCGTTTTTCAGGACCACCATGCCGTCCTTGAACGAAATGTCGCCGTGCGCCTTCAAGTTCAGGTTCGAGACGGAGTCCGAAAGGTTTCCCTGAAAGTTCCAAGCGGCGCTGGGTTTCAAATCGAGCAGGTTCTTCATCCCTGATGCCTTGATCCGCGCGTCGTAAATGTTCTGCCTGGCGGGGTCCAAAATCGAGGACTGCACCTTCCTGAGTTCGCTCAATGTCTTCTCCAGTCGTGCCCTTTCCTGGTCCCCGGCCCGGAGGTCCGGCGCGTACCATTTTTGCAGAAAGGTGTTTCGATAGCTGAACTCCGGCTTGATGAACTCGATGATCGGCCGGTTCTCGATGAAGACGGCATCAAACAGCAGAAGAGGCTCCAGGACCATCTGCAGGCTGGCTGGTTGAGTTTTTTCCAATCGGAAGAACTTGAACTTGTCGGGATCTGGAACCGCTGAAAAAAGCATCTCCAACTTCATCCACTGCCCCGGAAAGGCATTTAGAAACCCCTCAATCCTCGAATCCGCCATCATCTCATCGATGGTCCGGTTCAAGACCGCGGGATCGGAGAGACGGCCGCTTTCCGCCAGCTTCAGCAGCTTGTCATCGGGCGCGGTGCCCCACAGGAGGAAGGACAATCTCGAGGCCAACCCGTAGCCACCCGGCTCCGAGGCATCATGGCGGAAAAGAAACATCGGCGAGGTCAGCACCGCGCTGGCCGTCTTCTTCATCGCGTCGGTGAAGGCGAGTCCCTTCCCCAGACTGGTCATCGTGTAGGCAACGTAGCGATCCAGCGTCGCCTTCTCGACGGGTCCACGAAAGGCCCGCGTCAGAAAAGGCCGCAGACGCGTGCGCGCTTCCGCCTCCAAGCCCGCCTTGTCTTTTGGCTCCTCGAAAAACTCCTTCCAGATGCCACAGGTCTGCGGGGAAAAGTCCTTGCTCCCAAGAATGGAGACGCTGAGCTGCAGGAACGCTTCCAACAGCACCGGAGGCATGGTCAATTGATCCGCCTGATTGTCGAACCCGTGCTGCGCTCGCAAATCCTTCGGGTAGGCCGAGACATCCTGGAACCCGCCCCGTTCCTGCAGCGATTGGGAATAGACTTCCACCCTGGCCGGCATCTGCGTGGGATGCGAATCCAGGTAGCTCTTGCCTCCAACTTGCCGAGTCATCATTTTTTCCGGCAGGTTGAACACATCCTGATTCAGCTTGAAGAGGTCGCGAACCGCGTTGTTGTACTGCATCCGATTCAGGCGATGGAGTCTCGCCGTCGCCAGCGGCTTTCCGGCGGTCGATTCCTTGAGATGTTTCTTCAGAGAAGCGAGGAGTTTTTGGCGGTCCTTCTGGTCGAGTTTCGGTCCGTCTTCCGGCGGCATGTCGTTGACGTCCACCATCCGGATCATTTTTTCGATCAACGCAGGTTTTGCCAGAAACTGCTCGAGGGTGTTGATCTCGGCGAGGTTTACTTTCCCCTTGGGCTTCTTCCCGCCGTGACACTCGTAGCAGTTTTCATCGAGCAGAGGCTTGACGCTCTTCTGAAACTCATCCGCCTTCACCGGGCCAATGGAAAGAAACAACGCGATGAAGATCAGCAAAGGTCGGACGACCAGCGCACTGGCGCGAGTCGGAGCCCTGGCCCCGGGGCGAGTTTTTGAATGATCGTCAGACATGCCAGCTGGATCAGCTCTTCAATTCCGAGATGATTCCGGAGCTGTCGGCATAGTGGTCGATTTCCAGGCCCATGAGCTGGGCCAGAGTAAGCCACATGTTGGAATTCAGCGTGCCGCTCTTGCACTTCACGAACCGCCCCTGCTTGAGCTGGCCTTGCGCGCTGCCGGCAACGATCAGCGGCAGGTCGAAGAACTGGTGAGTCGCCCCGTCGCCGAGGCCCGCGCCGTAGGTGACGATGGAGTTGTCCAACAAGGAAGTTCCATCCGGCTCCTTGATGGTCTTCATCCGGGCGAGGAGGTTGGCATACTGCTGCATGTGGAATTGGTCGATCTTCTGCACGCCCTTGTAGCCTTCTCCTTTCTGCTCGTGCGTCATGCTGTGGTGGACGACCGGTTTGTCGAAGACCGTTTCGTAAAGCATCGGCGACTCCCACCGCTCCGGCCCCAGCATGAAGGTGCAGACATTGGTCATGCCCATCTGCATTGCGGCCAGCATGATCTCGGTCATCACGGCGATGTATTCCCCGCGCGGCAAAACTTCCGCCGCCGGGACCTTGAGGTTCGCGCTGTTGAGCACCTTTTCCAGCCGCTGAATCCGCACCTCGATCTCCCGGATGCTGGCCATGAACTTTGTCATCGTTTCCTGATCCTCCCGGCCAAGCTTCTTGGCCAGCGCCTTCGAATCGGCCAGCATCAGGTCGGTGACATCGTTCACCTGCCGCCGGTAGCCGTCCTTCATGAACAGGCGATCGTAGAGCTTGCGTGGATCCTTGGTGGACGAGGCGACGTTCTTGGCGTCATACCAGGAAATGTTGTCGAAGTGCGTGGACTCCTGGCCTTGCCGGAATCCGTTGCAACTGATCTCCAGCGTTTTGAAAATGGAAGACTTGCCGACCACATCTCCGATGACGTGATCCAAGGTTTTCCCCAGCGGATACTCAAGCCCCTTGAGTCCCGCCTCGTGCGGCGAGTAGCTGGTCAGATAACAGGAGGCTCCCTGCGCGTGGACGTCCGTGCCATTCTTGAACGGCCGGTCCAGTCCGGTGACCAGGGTGATATCCTTTTGGTGCGGCGCCAGCGGCTGCATCGTCTGGGTCAGTTGCAGCGGATAAACCCCGGGGTCGTTGCGAATCCGTTTCTTCTCCTTGATCCGGTCGGCATCGAATCCCCCCATGAACTCCGGAATCGCCCCATTCTCCTCTCCCGGGAAAAAACAGCGCCGGACCAGCCCGTTGGGGGCATACATGAAGATCAGCCTTTTGGCCGGCTTGACGGCCTCAAGACTCCTGGCCCCGGCGAGCGAGGGCAGGAACGGCAGTGCCATCAGGGCGCCACCGGCCTTGAGGAATTTTCTGCGTGACAGGTTCAGGATCATATTTTTTGCAACTTGTCGGCTCGGTTGATGACAAAAACCGACGGACCGATCGGAAAAGCTATTCAGGATTCTGCCGTGAGCCGGAGTCCACTGCAACCAAAAGACCAGCTTTCTTCTCAACTGGTCAGTGCCAGCTTTGTCCCGCTTCGCTTTCTCCGTTTCCTCTTGTCAGGCAGTTCCGGTCTGATGAGTTGCTCTCCTGCCCACGGGTTCGGAAACCTGCGCCACGGATGCCGGTCCGGCTTCGATATTGGAGCCGGGTTCCATCAGCTCCTATTCCAGCCACGCCAGATCAAACGTCACCAGGGTGATGGTCTTGTAGCCATCCTTCTCATAAAGCAAGCCGATGCGGCCGTCGGGCAGGGCCAAGAGATTGGAATAGGCTGAATCGCCGCCATGGATCAGCTTGCGGACCGGCCAGGTCTTGCCCTCATCGTAACTGAGCCAGACGGTCATGCGGGCTCGCGTTGAACCGGCGGGGCTGGCGAACAGGAGGCGGCTCTTCCCGCCTTGGGCTGCATTTTCGGGCCAGGAAAACCGGAGCAGGCTCGCCTGGCAGACCGGGGTATCAAGCGCCTGATCGAGATACACTTTGCCCCAGGTTGATCCGCCGTCGCGGCTGACGGCCATGGCGCGCCGGTTTTTGCCGTGATAGGAGCGCATGGCCTGGAGCACCGAGCCGTCGCTGAGTTCGGCCACGGACGATTCATTGGTGCGGTCTTCCTCAATGCCGCCCAGCTTCCAAGACTTGCCGTGATCATCAGAGTAAATCACGTGGCTGCGGTAAGGATGGCCGCCCTGGCCATGATCAGAATGATTGGCGGGAATGAGCAGACGTCCCTTGTGCGCGCCGCGGGTCAGTTGAATTCCGTTGACCGGGCCC
>CANMZY010000016.1:0-18938 GCA_947502425.1 Verrucomicrobiales bacterium | reverse complement strand
GCAGTCCATCGCGTCCATGAACGGATCCGGCAGCGTGCGGAAAATCAAACGATACACACTGCGCCGCCGCCCGCCCGCGCTGTCGAGGTCGAACTTGCCGTAATCAATCAGCGGCGTGACGTGAATGCCCGGACTGAGCGAGAACTGTCGCACGGACGGCCCGCCCATCGTGAGATCGAGCTGGCCGGTGATTTGCAGCACGGCGTCATGGACGGATTCCGCGTCGAGCCGGTTGCAGTTCATGCGCCAGAGCAAGGCGTTGCCCGAATCGGTCTGGGCGAACTTCGCGTTGTGCCCGGAGGATTGCTGCCAGGTCGCGCTGTTTAGGATGAGCCGGTGCAACTGCTTGAGCGAGCCGCCGCCCTCGCGGAACGTCACCGCCAGCCAGTCGAGCAACTCCGGATGGGTCGGCGCGCTGCCCATGCGGCCGAAGTCGTTTGGCGAGTCCACGATCCCGCGTCCGAAATGGTAATGCCACACGCGGTTCACGATCGAGCGCCAGACCAGCGTGTTGTCCGGGTGGCTCAGCCACTTCGCGAGGGCCGCGCGGCGCAGGCCTTCCTTGTTTAGGTCGGCGATCTCGAACTGCGCCGGAACTCCCGACACGCAGGCGAGCGCGCCGGGCGTGGCGGGTTCGCCGGGCTTGTGAATGTCGCCGCGTTTGAGGACGTGCACCGCGCGCGGCTTGCCCGCCGGTTTGTGGCTGCCGACGGGCGTGAACTCGCTCGTGCCCGCATAGACCAGCCCCTTCTTGGGGAGCGCCGCCAACCGCTGGTCGATCTGCTTCCGGAGAAAATGCGCGGCGACTGCGCGCTGTTGCCCGGCGGTGCGCTGCGCCGCCGGCACAGAAAAAATCTGGGCGATGGCTTCGGGCACGGGATTGAGGCGGATCGGCAATGGCGCATCCGTCACCGACAAACGCACGCGCCCGATGAGATGACCACCGCCGTGGTTCTGTTCGAGCACGAAGGTCAGGGGCGTCCCGTCCTTCGAGCTGACGGCCCGCTTCAAGTCGAACGAGGCGGCGTGTGACCGGCCCACCTGCGGATAAATGCCCCACGCGGTTTTGGCATCCCGGTCCAGCGCGTGGGCAATCGTCCAGCCCGGTTGGTCGTAATCGGCCGTCGGATTTTGCAGCGCCACTTCCGCAAGTCCGGGCGTGGCCGCGTTGGTCGGGGCGAGCAGGCGGAATTCGCTCAGGTGCAGGTTGCCGTTGTCCTGCCGGCCCGGCCCTTTCAGCGGCAGGCGGTCATCGGCCAGCACCTCGAGGCGGACGGCGGTGATGTTCGTCAACGCCGCCCTGGCAGTAAGGGTGGTGATGTCGCGCTCCGGCCGCGTTCCGCCGGAGAGCACGGAACCGTCGGGCTGCTTCGTCAGCGTCGCGCCGCCAGCCGAGGTGAAGGTGACGGGGTCAAGCGTGGTCCACGAAACCGTTTTGCCGTCGA
Source organism: Verrucomicrobiales bacterium (assembly GCA_947502425.1). Lineage (GTDB taxonomy): Bacteria > Verrucomicrobiota > Verrucomicrobiia > Limisphaerales > SIBH01 > SIBH01. Next base: position 17,493 of record CANMZY010000016.1, on the reverse strand, counting down.
AACTTTTTTCCCACGCCAGCAGCTCGGCCTGGACGACGGGCGTGATGAGGGCGTCGATCGCGGTCTTGTCCTTTCCATCCAGCAACGCTTTTTGCGCCACCAGCGTTTGCCGTTCGGCGAGCGCCTTCGGGTCTGGATCGAAAGCGCGGTCGGCGCGATCCGTGCCCGCGAACACCGCCTGCAGGTTGTAGTACTCGACCTGCGAGATGGGATCGAACTTGTGATTGTGGCAGCGGGCGCAATGCACCGTGGTGCTGGCGAAGGTGGACATGGTGGTGGTCACCATGTCGTCGCGGTCAATGTAGCGGCCCATCTGCCGGTCGATGGTGTCCTCGCGAATGTCCTTGAGCGTGCTTTCATCCCACGGCCCGGCGGCGATGAAGCCGAGCGCGGCCACGGCTCCGGGCGATTCCGGATGCAACACGTCGCCCGCGAGTTGTTCCTCGACGAAGCGGGCGTAGGGCTTGTCCGCGTTGAGCGACTGGATGAGATAGTCGCGATACGGCCAGGCATTTTCGCGGATGGCATCCTGATCGTGCCCGTGCGTGTCGGCGTAGTGGACCACGTCCAGCCAGTGCCGCGCCCAGCGTTCGCCGTAGCGCGGGCTGGCGAGCAGTTCATCGACGACTTTGGCGAAGGCCTCCGGCGAACGGTCCTTGAGAAATTCCTCCTGCTGCAGCGGCGTGGGCGGCAGGCCGGTCAGGTCAAAATAAACGCGCCGCAGCAGCGTCGCCTTGTCGGCCGGCGGGCTGTGTGCCAGGCCCTTCTCCACCAGCTTCGCCTCGATGAACTGATCCACCGCGGAGCGCGCCCATTTTGAGTCCTTCACCTTCGGCGGCTCCAGCTTGAGCAGCGGCTTGAGCGACCAGTGAACTTTGTCCTGCGCCGTCAGCAACGGCTGCGCGTACGGAGCGCCAGCGGAAATCCATTTGCCCAGCAGCGCGATGTCGGCGTCGGAAAGTTTGGGACGCTTGTAGGGCATCGGCGGTTTGGCGGTGTGACTGACCTTGCGAAAGAGCAGGCTCTCGGCGGGCTGGCCGGAAACGATGGGCGGCTGCGCGCTCTCGCCGCCGCGCAGCAGGGATTCGCGCGAGGAAAGATCAAAGCCCGAGCGCGTGAGTTTTCCGCCGTGACATTCGAGGCAGTTTTTCTCCAGGACCGCGAGGGCGCGGCCTTCAAGCGAATCGCGCCCGGCCGGGGCCGCGCCGGCCAGCGTGATCATGCCTCCGGCCAGCGCCAGGCGAAGGGCGAAAACCGTCGTCCGCGCGAAACCGCGACGCGAGAGAATGGGCGACAGGATCATCAACAAGGATTGTTGACCCGCGATTTCCTTCGTCAATTCAATTGTCCGCCCGATTCTTGCCCGCGCGATGTCGGGAGCGCGACCCCGGCGTGGTGCAGCGCGTGCGGGAAAAGGAGGCTCGAACAATCTGGGTGCCCCACCGATGCGGAGCGCCGGTCTCCGATCCGGCGGGTCCTGCCGCTCAAAGCCGCAGCTTTTTTACAGAAGGAAACAGAGAGAACGAAGGGGAAGGGGGCAGCCGTTGTCCGCCGCGAAATTTCCCCCACCAAATTCGCTCCTGGCATGAGGCCTTGGCTCTTCGTTTTCTTTGTTCCCTTCTGTGAAATTATTTCAGTCCGCGTTTGGCCACCCGCTCGCCGGGTCGGAGACCGGCGCTCCCCCGGCCGAGCGGGTTCGGGGGGCACCGTGTGGATGCGCCGGGAAAGGAGCCCGCAAACTCAACGTGGACGGAGCGGAGTGAATCGTACATTCTCCGCGCGACAACCAACCATTATGAAAAACACCAATCTTCCGTTCCGCCCGCGTATTTTTGCCGCAACTTTCCTGGCCGCGCTGGCCCTGCTCGCCGCCTTTTCGGCCGAAGCGGTGGTGCTCCTGCCCCGGGTCCTCGCCAGCGACATGGTGCTGCAACGCGACCTGCCGATCCAAATCTGGGGCTGGGCCGATCCGGGGGAGAAGGTCACCTGCGAACTCGGTAAGGAGAAGGCCACCGCCACCGCCACCGCCGCCGGGCAATGGCTGGTCAAACTTCCCGCCATGTCCGCCGGCGGGCCGCACGAGTTGACGGTCAGCGGCAACAACACGCTGAAGTTGACGGGCATTCTCGTCGGCGAAGTCTGGCTCTGCTCGGGGCAGTCGAACATGGAAATGGGTGTCGGCATGTGCAAGGACGGCAAGGCGGAAATCGCGGCGGCCACGAATGCCAACATCCGTCTTTTCCTCGTGCCGAAAAAAGCGTCGGGCGTGCCGCTCACCGATGTTGATGCGACCTGGCAGGTTTGCAGCCCGGCGAGCATTGCCCAGGGCGGCTGGGGCGGGTTCTCCGCCGCCGCGTATTATTTTGGCCGCGAACTTCAGCAGATGCTCAACGTGCCGGTCGGCCTGATCGCGTCGTCCTGGGGCGGGACGCGCATCGAGCCGTGGACGCCGCCCGTCGGCTTCGCCGCCGTGCCCGCCGTGAAAACCATCGGCGAAAAAATCCAGCAGGCCGATGCCGACTATCGCAAGGCGGCGGTCACGGGACTCGATCAGGTCGAGGCCGCGCTGGGCAAGGCGCGCAAGGCCCTTGAAGCGGGGCAGCCGCTGCCGCCCGTGCCGGCGCTGGCGTTGAAGCACCGGCTTGATTCCAGCGGTGAACCGACCGGGCTCTACAACGGGATGATTCATCCGCTCGTCCCCTTCGGCATCCGCGGCGCGATCTGGTATCAGGGCGAATCGAACAACGGCGAGAACATGCTCTACTTCGAAAAGATGAAGGCGCTGATCGCCGGCTGGCGGCAGACCTGGAAGCAGGGCGAGTTTCCGTTTCTCTTCGTGCAACTCGCTCCCTATCGCTACGGCGGCGCGCCCACGCAGCTTCCCGGCATCTGGAACGCCCAGCTCGCCTCGCTCTCCATTCCCAACACCGGCATGGCCGTGACCACGGACATCACGACGCTGAACGACATTCATCCGCCCAACAAGCAGGACATCGGCAAGCGGCTGGCGCTCTGGGCGCTCGCCACCACTTATGGGAAGAAGGACCTCGTCTATTCCGGCCCGCTCTACAAGTCGCTGAAAATTGACGGCGCGAAAATCGTCGTGTCGTTTGATCATGTCGGCGGCGGCCTCGTCACCCGCGACGGTCTGGAAGTGACCACGTTTGAGATCGCCGGGGCCGATGGAAAGTTCGTCAAGGCCCTCGCCAAAATCGACGGCGAGAAAGTGATCGTCTCGGCGGAGGAAGTCACCGCACCGACGCAGGTGCGTTTTGCGTGGCATCAACTGGCTCAGCCGAACCTGATGAACAAGGAGAAGCTCCCGGCCTCGCCGTTTTCCTCGGCGGAACTGGTCCGGTGATCCGGCGGCCGGCTCGTGGCGGCGGGTGTCCCGCCTGCCGCTAACTCAGTTTCCACCCATCGCGATATTCGCGGCGGATGAACTTGTCCGCCACGCGCGTATTGGTCACCCGCATCGCGGCTGAGTCCCATTCCAGCTTCTGACCGGCGCGGAAGGCGACGTTGCCGAGATGATTCGCCTCGGTCAGCCAGCCGGCGTAGTCGAAGTTGCAGGTCGTCGGCGCGCCCGTCTTGCACGCGCGAATCCATTCGGCGTGATGGCCGATGGATTTGGGGATGGACGGCTCCGGGCGCTTGAAATCGACGAAGTCTTTTTCCGGCAGCAGCAGATGCTTGTCGTAACTGGCGAGCAGCATCCGGCCGTTCGAGCCGATGAAGAGCACGCCGCTGTCCCACTTGGGAATGCCGCCCGTCTTCCAGATCTCCGGCTTGTCCTCGCCCTGATGCCAGGTGAGCCGCACCGGCGGCATTTCGCCGCGCGCGCCATATTCGTAGGTCGCGTGCATCGAGGCCGGCGCGATCTCCAGATGCGGCGGCGGCCCGCCCGACTCGATGGTCAGCGGGGCCTGAAGTTTCAGCGCCCAGAAGGGCAGGTCGTTCCAGTGCGAGCCGAGGTCGCTCATCGTGCCGTTGCCGAAATCCCACCAGCGATACCACTTCGGTCCCGGATAATAGACCGAGTTGTAGGGACGGAACGGCGCCGGCCCGAGCCACAAATCCCAGTCGAGTCCTTTCGGCACCGGTGATTCTCCGGCGGGCCGCTCGCGGACATTGACGATGTCCTGACTTCTCCCCGCCTCTTCCGGAGTCTTCCAGCCCCAGGCGCGCCCGACCCACACATGCACCTCGCGCACCGGGCCGATCGCGCCGGCCTGGACGAGCTCGACCACGCGCCGGTAATTGTCCCCGGCGTGAATCTGCGTGCCCATCTGCGTGGCGACCTTCGCCTTGGCGGCAGCCTCACGGATCACGCGCGCCTCCCAGACATTGTAGGTGAGCGGCTTTTCGCAATAGACGTGCTTGCCCAGCTTGAGCGCGGGCAGGGTGGCGAAGGCGTGGGTGTGCTCGCAGGTGCTCACCACCACGGCGTCGAATTCTTTCTCCGTCTCGTAGAGTTTCCGGAAATCCGTGTAACGCCGCGCGCCGGGATATTTTTTCACCGCCCCGTCGAGCGCGCCTTCCGAGACATCGCACACCGCTACGATGTTCTCGCTCCGGCCGACGTCGCCCATGTTGCTGCCGCCCCGGCCGCCCGCGCCGATGACGGCGACGTTCAGTTTGCCGTTGAGGTTTTGCCCGCGGAGAAAGGCCGGCGCGGCTATCCATCCGGCGGCGGACAGGGCCAGGGTTTTGGTGAACTGGCGGCGGGACGGATGATGGGAGGATGGTTTTGTGTTCATGGTTTTTGGATTTGTTAAAGAGAACAGGCGGCCGGTTACAGATCGCGGGCGTAGAGATTCATCCACTCCAGCGCCGCCCCAATGTCCCGCAGGCCGAACGGCCCGCGCGCTTTGGCCTCGGCGGGCAGGGTCACGCGCTGAACTTCTTTTTCACCGCGCCGCACGATGACTTCACCTTTCTGCACCGTGACGCTGTAACGCTGATTGCCTCCGGCAACCGCGTCGGTGAGCTTCACCTCCACGCCGCGCACGACGACGACCGGCGGGGTCACGGCCTGGCCGGTGGAGGGTTTGGCCGGGCGGCAGTCGAAGACAAACTCGGCGTCGCCAAATTCCTTTTCCGACCAGAGCGTGGCCTCGGGATTGGCCGTGCCGCCGCGCAGGACGAGGCGTTCGCCGCGCACGCCCCAACGCGGGGCGGTGGCGTCGTTCGTCTTCCAGCCGCGCAGATCGAGTCCCGTGAAAAGTGAGCGCAGGCCGGTGTCCTCGGGCGCGGCCAGCGTTGCGGGCGGGTTGCTGGACGGCAGTTCCTTGAGGCGCACGTTGCGGAACTCGACGGGCGCGCCTTCGGATTCCAGGCCGATATAACCCTTGCGATAATTGCAATTTTCGCCGCCGGAAACTTCGTGGCCGTTCACGCTCAGGCGCAGGACGCCGTTGGTGCAGATGACGCGGTAGTGGTTCCACTCGGGGCTGCCCTTGCTGTGATCGGACGAGGGAAAACTGCGCTGCCCGTTATGGCGGCCGAAAGGTTTCATGGTCGAGCCGTGGATGGGAAACACATCACCGTGCGTGGTGAACCCATCGGATTTCTTCCCGTTGGCCTTCTCGTATTGCTCGGCGTAACCGTGGTCAAGCACCTGCACCTCGACGGAGCGCAGGAATGGCACGCCGGGCGCGGCGATGGGCGTGCTCCAGAGGAACAGGCCGGCGTTCCCGCCCTTGGTCAGATGACGCCACTCCAGTTCCAGGATAAAATTTTCAAACTGCCGCGTGGTCCGCATGGCACCCGTGGGCAGGCCCGTGCAATGGATCACGCCCTCGCGCACACTCCAGGTTTCCGGCGCGCAATTCACGTTCACCCACCCGGCGAGATCGCGGCCGTTGCAGAGCGGCACAAACCCTTCCTCCTCGGCGGCCATGGCGGAAGTGCAGGCCACCGCCAGGCACGTCGTGAGGAGGAAATTTTTCATGCGCGCAGTGTGCGCGCGGTCCGGCGGGATTGCACGCAGGAAAATGCGGGCCCGATCACTTTTTCTCCGCGATCTTCAGCGCTGCGCCGGGCCGGTTGATCGTCAAGTAGAGCGGGCCGGCCGCCGCCGCGCCGCCGGTGAAACGCAGATTGTATTTCACCTCCATCTGCATCACGGGACGGAGCGCGGGCGTTTCGAGGAAAATGGTTTTGCCGTCGGGCAGCAGTTTCGCCGCGCGCACCTCCACCTCGTCCCGGCCTTCCTTGGCCGGATCGGCGACGGAATAATCCTTCGAGCCGTAGCTCCCGGTGTAGCGGTAATTCCACTGACGCACCGCGTAGCTGCCGGCGTCCTCGATGGTCGCGCGGTCGAGCGGTTGGGCGAAGGTGAAGGAGAGGCCGTTGCTGTGTGCCTGCCATGCGACCGGCAGCCGTAGCGGCGCGCCGGTGTGACGCACGCGTTGCAGGCAGCCGTCCCGGGCCGCGCTCGTCTGCCAGCCGGTGCTGCCCGCAATGTAGAGATGGCCGTCCGTGGGATGGAAGGTGCCGCGCATCGGACCGGAAAGAAATTTCACGGGCAACGCCGCCGCCAGCCCCTGCGCCTGGCCGTCCACCATGTCGCGCAGCACGAGATCCATCGCGCAACGGCCCCACGAGAAATGCAGCATCTGTCCGCCGAGCGCGCCCCATTTTCCGGCCGGCACCCAGACCTGGCTCGAGCTGGAGTTGTCGAACGCGTGCGGCAGCCAGCAGAGCGGCGCGTCGTAGCCGAGCGGGCGTTCCGCCGTTTTCTTCGGACCGCCGGAGCCGAAGTAGCCGCCGGGTTTCGCCTCGAAGATGGCGGAGGAGGGCGTCCAGTTGCCCTGTTGCGGCGTGGCCGTGATGACGCCGCCATCGGGCCGCACCCCGAGGCCGTTGGGATTGCGGAGGCCGGTGGACAAGGTCTCCTTCGTTTTTCCGTCCGCCGAGATGCGCTGCACGCCGCGCGGATCGACGTAATAAAAATTTCCGGCCGTGTCCTGTTCCAGGCTGGTGACGAAGTCGTGCCCGCCGGTCGAGGTGTCGATGAGGCTGCTGAAGTTTTCGTAACGGTCGGCCTCGCCGTCGCGGTTGTCGTCATGCAGCCGGGTGATCTGGTCGCGGCCCAGGACGTGGACTTTGTCATCGACCACGCGCAAACCGAGCGGTTGGTAGAGGCCGGTGGCGAAACGCTGCCATGTCACCGCGCGCAGTTGGTCGTCGAGGCCGGTCACGCGCCAGACATCGCCGTGCATTGTGCAGACCGCCGCCGAGCCGTCTTTGAAAAAATCCACGCCGGAACAAAACATCAGCGCCTTCCACGGATTCGCGTAGGGCACGGTCAGCGTGTCCACCGCGAAACCGTCGGCCGGGAAACCCACCGCGCCCGCGCTGGTCAGCGCCGGCAGCCAGCGGGCCGGGCCGGGCTTGGAGAGGTCGGCGAGATTTTCCGGCGCGGCGGCCGCAGCGGCGAACTTCCCGAACTCCGCGAGGTTGGTGCTCGCGCCCGACCAGATGAGCAGCTTGACGCGCTGCGTTCCGGTGCGGGGTGCGAAGGTGAGATTCAAGCGGCCATTGGTCTCGGAGAGCGCCGCGCCCGGCCCGCGCTGGCGCGCGAAGACCGTGAGGCGTCCGCCTTGCTCGACGGCGGCGAATTCGAGATCAAGGTGGTTGCTGACCGTGATCTGGCTTTTCGCCGAACTGAAAAGCTGCTGGGTGAGCGGCGCGGGACCGGGGCCGGCTTCGAGCGTGCGGGTGAACACGGACAGCCCGCCCGCGCTCTCGAACCACGGCGATTCGCGCACGAGCGTCTCGCCGACGCGCGTGACCAATACCACGCGCCGGCCGCTCAATTGCAGTGCCTCGTGCCGCGCCGTGGCGCCAACCCAGCCTGCGCCCGGTGGTGTGGAGAACGCCCACGCGCCCGCCGCCGCCGGCGGGCCGCTCAGACCGAAGCGGCCGGAAGAAAACTTCAGAAACCCGCCCGTCCACGCGCCGCGCAGCGCCGGTGCGCCGGTGTCATAGCACACGGCCGCCTCGCCATTTTCTCCGACACGAATCGAAAGTCCCTTGGCCAGCCAGCCGCCCGGGGTTTGCAGGCTCGAACTCAAAAACGAACCCACGTCCATCTGCTGCCAGCGCGCGTCCACCCAGTCCTTTTCCGCCTGCGCGGCCGGTTCCTTGCCGGCGGCGGCGTGCGCGCCGAGAAGATCCTCGGCGGCGAAAATAATTTGTGGCGCGAGAAGGGCGACGAGGAGGAGGGAGTGGAGTTTCATGGACATGTTGCCATCAGTCGTGGCGCGGTTCGACGCCGAGCAGGTGGCGCACGAAGAAATCCGCGCGGCGCCGTTTGCCGTAGGGTGATTCGCCGGAGCCGTGTCCGCCGCCGGGCACGACGAGCAGGTCAAAATCCTTGTCCGCCTTCACCAGCGCGTTGGCGAGCTGCATGGTCGAGGCTGGGTCCACATTTTTGTCGAGTTCGCCGACGATGAGCAGGAGTTTGCCCTGGAGATTTTTCGCCTGGGTCACGTTCGACTGCTCGTCGTAATGCGGGCCGACGGGCCAGCTCATCCACTGTTCGTTCCACCAGATTTTGTCCATGCGGTTGTCGTGGCACCCGCAGTCGGAGACGCCGGCCTTGTAAAAATCCCCGTGGGCCAGCAGCGCGCGCGTCGAGTTCTGGCCGCCCGCGCTCCCGCCGTAGATGCCTACGCGTGCGAGGTCGAGCTGCGGATATTTCGCGGCGGCGGCCTTGATCCAGGCGATCCGGTCGGGGAAGCCGCCGTCGCCAAGATTTTTCCAGCAGACATCGTGAAATTTCTTCGAGCGGTTGCTCGTGCCCATGCCGTCCATCTGCACGACGATGAAGCCCAGCTCCGCCATCTCCTGCGCCCAGCCGCCGTGCTGCGGGCCAAACTTCTTCGGCACAAACGAATCCTGCGGCCCGGCGTAGATGTATTCGATGACCGGATATTTTTTCGTGGAATCAAAATTCGTCGGGCGATGAATGACGCCGTAGATGTCCGTCCCGCCGTCGCGGCCTTTGGCGACGAATCGCTCCGGCGCGCGCCAGCCGCCTTTGAGGAGGCCGCTCCAGTCGGCGCGTTCCAGTTCGCAGACGAGTTTGCCGTCGCCGGTGCGGCGCAGTTCATGCACCGGCGCGAGATCAACGCGCGAATACGTGTCGATGAAGAACCGGCGGTCGGGTGAAAATTCAATAGTGTGCGAACCGTCGCCTTCGGTGAGGACGGTTAGGCCGGTACCGTCGAAATTCACGCGGCCGTGATGGAGGTGGTAAGGGTCCTGGCTGGGACGGAGGCCGCCGGCGCGAAACCAGATCTGCCGCGCCGCTTCATCCACTTTCTCGACGGCGCGCACCGCCCAGTCGCCGCGCGTGATTTGATTTTTCACGCGGCCGGTCGCGGCGTCGTAGAGGTAAAGATGATTCCAGCCGGCGCGCTCGGACATCCAGATGAGTTCGCGCGTCTCGTCGAGCCACTGGAGAAACTGCTTGCCGGAGTAATCGAAGAACGTCGCGCACTCCTCGTTCACGATGGCTTTCCCCGCGCCACTGACCGAGTCCACACCCATGACGCGGAAGACCTGATGGCCGCGCTGGTTGTAGGAAAACGTGAAGCGCGCCGAGTCGCGTTCCCAGCGGATATCCATCCCGCCGTGCTCGGTGAACGGATTCGGAAACAGTTCGTCCCCAACGGGGATTTGCCGCTTCGTCGCCGCGTCGAACAACTGCGGGCGCGGATGCGGCAGCTTGTCGCCGGGCTTGAGGTAGTTGTAGGAAATGAGCTTCGGCTGCAACTGATCTTTCGGCGACGACTCGACCAGATGAACCTTGTGCTCCTGGCCTTTCTCGACGCGCACGGCGACGAGTTTTTTCGAGTCCGGCGACCAAAACAGTTGGTCGCCGTAAGCGTCGCCCTCGCGCCCGTCGCGGCTCAACTGCGTCTCTTCGCGGGAAGAAGCGTCCGCCAGCCAGAGGTTGAAGTCCTTCACGAAGGCGCGCCAGCGCCCGTCCGGCGAGGTGCCGCCGCGCCCGGGCCGGGGCGGCCGGTCGTCCTTCTTCGCTGGGGGCCTGGCCGGCGCTTGGTCCGGCGCGGCCGGCGCCGGGCTGGGGCGCAGTTCGTAGCCGGCCAGATTGCACTGCCACGATTTGCCCCGGCAGCGGAACTCCAGTTGCTTTCCATCCGCGCTGAACGCGAGCTGTTCGAGCGGCAGTCGGTCGGTGCTGAGATTTTTTTCACCCGCCTGCTCCAGCGCCGCCGCAAGTTTCGCGTGATCGAAGGCCGTTGCGCGCCGGCCGCTCTCCGGGTTCACGGCGATAAACTCATGCCCGCCGCCGGCGAGCTCGCGCTGATAACAGAGGCTCGAACTGTTCGTGGCCCAATGCGGCTTCAAAGAACGGTTGAGGACCTTGCCCGCCGTGATCTTGCCGTACTGGAACGCGCGGTCGTAATCCGCCTTCGAGCCTTGGGCGGCGGCGCTCGTCGCGAGCGCGAGCAGGGCGATGATGACGGGCAACCTCACCGGTTCATCAACTCCTCGATCTCGTCCGTCTCCACCGGGATGTCCGCCATCAAATCCACCGGGCCGTCCGCGCCGACGACGATGTCGTTCTCCAGGCGCACGGCGAATCCCTCGTCCGGCAGGTAGATGCCCGGCTCGACGGTCAGCACCCAGCCGGGCGCGAACGGTTCGCTCGCGAAGCCGACGTCATGCACGTCCAGCCCGAGCGGATGGCCGAGGCCGTGCATGAAATACTTCCGGCAGGCCGGCTCATCCTCGGTCTGCTTTTTGATGTCGGATTTTTTCAGGAGGCCGAGCGCGAGCAATTCCTCGTTCATCATCTTCTGCGACTCCTTCTGCCAGTCGCGATGCCGTTTGCCCACGACCGCGCCGGCGATGCTGGCGCGCATCACGCGGAGCACGGCGTTGTAAACCTGCTTCTGCCGGCGCGAGAACCGCCCGCTGACCGGGATGGTGCGCGTGAGATCGGCGTTGTAATTGGCGTAGCTCGCGGCCACGTCGAGAAGGAGCAGTTGCCCCTTGCGGCAGGTCTGGTCGTTCTCGTTGTAATGGAGCACGCAGGCGTTCGCGCCGGACGCGATGATCGGATTGTAGGCGAATTTGCCGCGCCGCTTGATGAACTCATGGGCGAAGACGGCCTCGACCTCGCATTCGTTCACGCCCGGCTTCACGAAGCGGGCGACGCGGCGGAAGCCCTGGTCCGTGATCGTCACCGCCTGCTGGAGCAGCTCCAACTCGTGCGGCGACTTCATCACGCGCAACGGATGCATCAGTCGCGCGAGCCGCTGGTAGTCGTGCAGCGGATAGCGCGCCTGGCAGTCCTGCACGAAGCGGGCGTCGCGCGTCCCGACCTCGATGGCGGCGCGCTTGTGCTCGTTGCTGTTCAGGAAGACGTGCTCGACCTCGCACATCAACTGGTGGAAGACGGAGCGAAATTCGGTGAGCCATTTCACGGTCTTGATGCCGGAAATTTTCGTGGCCTCCTCCTTCGAGAGCTTGTGACCCTCCCAGATTTTCAGGAGCGCGTTCGGCTCGCGCACGAAGAGCACCTCGCGCAGCTTCTCGTCGCAGGCATCGGGCGCGAGGAGCAGCACGCTCTCCTCTTGCTCGACGCCGCTCAGATAAAACAGGTCCGAGTTCGGCTGCATCAGCAGCACGGCGTCGGAGTTGGTCGGCAGGATGTCGTTGGCGTTGGCGACGGCGAGGGAGTTTTTCGGGAGCAAGGCCCGGAGGCGGTCGCGGTTAGTTTTGAACAGGGCAGGGGGGATGGGCGCGTGTTTCATGATTAAAGCTTCGGGCGATGTTGCATCTGGAATTCGCGTCGCATTGAACCGGGTTTGCGCGGGCGAAGCAACGGGGAATTGAGCCGGGCGCGCTCCGGCCGCGAATTTTCTGACCGGCTCAGGGCTTCTCCACCGACCGGCCCATGGCCCGGAGTTCCTTCCAGATGGGCGCGTCCTTGGCCTGCGGGGAGGTCAGCATCACGAGCAGCGTTTTTTTCGTCTCCTGGTTCGGCAGCACGGCGATCTCCAGGTGCAGCGTGATTTTTCGGCCGTCCGTGAACGTGTCGATGAAGGGGACTTTGGCCGTGAACCGGCCTGCCGCTGCCGGCTCCGTCTTGCTCGCGGCGACCTCGGCGTCAAAGTGCGCGGCCTCCGGGGTCAGCCCTTTCCCGCGCCCGACGGCGGTGCTCAGGCCCCGGTAGTATTTGTCGAGAAACTCCTTGAGATCGGCCGCCTTGATCGGCGCGGCCACGTCCACGAAAACCGCCAGCACGTAGGTGAAGTAGTTCGTGGCCTTGGGGTCGAACATGCCGGGGGCGAAGCGCGCCTCCTCGACGCCGGTCCATTTGATGTCCGGCGCGAAGCCCGGCGGAATGGTCAGCCGTTCAAAGCGCCAGTTGGCCGGCCCCTTGAGCAACGCGGGCGGGGCGGCCGGCTGCTGGGCGGACGCGGCCGGCGCACGCGCGCCCCACGCCACGACGGCGAGCAGGAGCAGGACGCGGGTGAAGGAGGAGAGGCCGGGGAGGATGTTCATGGGAAGTTTGTAGCCGTTGGCGGATGGGCGGGTAAAGTTTTTAGATCGGATTTCAGCGGGCGTTTTACTCACTCGATTTATCCGAGCCGCGCACTCCCGCCGCGCCTCGGCGCTTTCCTCGGGTCCGGCGATGCGTCATGGTCCCCGCATGAAACCGAGCCTGACGGATGCGCTTTGCACGCGATGCGGGCTGTGCTGCGACGGGTCGCTGTTTGCCGACGTGGAACTGGCCGGCCCGGCGGAGGCCGCGGGGCTGGAGGTCATGGGGTTGGAGATCGAGGACGATGACCACGGGTTGCTGGTGCAGCCGTGCGCGGCGTTGCGGGGAAAACGTTGCGGCATCTACGCGCATCGCCCGGAGTGCTGCCGGACGTTCGAGTGCCGGCTGCTGCAGGACGCCCGGCGCGGCGCGGTGGACGTGAAGCGGGCCGGCGAGATCGTCGCGGAAACGTTGCAGCGGGTCGGGCGGGTGCGGGCGCTGGCGGAGGAAATGGGGCAGCGCGACGGGCGTCTGCCACTGCAGGAGCGTTGCGCCGAGGCGCTCGCCCTGGCCGGTGAAGCCGGCCCGGCGCAGAACCGAAAGCGCGCCGCGCTGGAGGCGGAGATGGCCGCCGTGGAGGAGTTGATCCGGAAAAGTTTTCTGGGCCGGAAAGATCAGCGCGGATCAGCGCGGATCAGCGGTTAAAAAAATCCCATGCCGGACGTGTTCACCAAGGCGAAGCGGTCGGAAGTGATGTCGCGCATCCGCAGTCGCGGGAACAAGGCCACGGAACTGGCGCTGGCGAAATTGTTGCGGCGACATGCCGTCACGGGCTGGCGCAGGCAGGTTCAAGTGCGGATTGCGGAACGCGGAACGCGGAAGCCAGCCGCCGTCCGGGCAGCGGGGAATTCATTCCGCACTCCGCACTCCGCATTCCGCGTTTTGGCCGTGCGGGTGGATTTCGTTTTCCGGCCAGCGCGGCTCGCGTTGTTCGTGGACGGCTGTTTCTGGCACGGCTGCCCGAAGCACGAGACGCAGCCGAAAAACAATCGCGTGTTCTGGCGGAGGAAGTTTGCCCGCAACCAGGAGCGTGATGAACTGGTGAACCGCACGCTGCGAAAATCCGGCCGGCGCGGGCTGCGGATTTGGGAATGTGATCTGACCCGGCGTCTGGAAACTTGTGTTCGCCGGATTCAGCGGGTGTTGCGCCGCTGATCGCGGACAAAAAAATTCACGGGCGAGACGCCCGGGGACACAGCCGGGACGGCTGCGCCACGGGGTGCGGTTCACTCCGCAAAGAGGAAGCGCAGATCGTCCAGCGTCAGGCTTTGCGCGAAGCGTTCCTCGCCCAGCACGTCGTCCATCAGGGCGGCCTTCTGCTTTTGCAGCGCGCGGATTTTCTCCTCGATGCTGTCCTTCATCAACAGCCGGTAGGCCATCACCTTGCTCGTCTGGCCGATGCGGTGCGTGCGGTCGATGGCCTGGTTTTCCACGGCGGGATTCCACCACGGGTCGAAGAGCACGACGTAGGAGGCGGCGGTGAGGTTCAGGCCGAACCCGCCCGCCTTGAGCGAAATCAAGAAGACCGCGCCGCCCTTGGCCGCTTGAAATTCCTGCACCAGTTCGCCGCGGTTCTCGGTGCTGCCGGCGAGATAAAAGTGCGGCCACGCGCGCTGCCGCACCGTGTCGCGGAGCAGGTCCAGCATGGTGACGAACTGCGAGAACACCAAAACTTTGTGGCCTTCCTCCATGAGCGGCTCGAGCAGGTCCAGCAGCGCGACGAGCTTGGCGCTTTCGGCCTCGCGCAGTTTTCCATCGACGAGCGCGGGGTGACAGCAAATCTGCCGCAGCCGCAGCAGCGAGGTGAGGACGTTGAATCGTTCCGCGTTGAGCTGCTTGTTTGATTTGAGTCCGAGGATGAGCTGGCGGGCGCGCTTGAGTTCGGCGCGGTAGAGCGTTTTCTGTTCGCCTTCCATTTCGCAAAGCAAATCCTCCTCGACGCGGTCGGGCAGGTCTTTCGCGACCTGGCCCTTGGTGCGGCGCAGCAAAAACGGCCGGACGCGCGCGGCGAGGCGGCGGCGGGCGAGGGGATCGTCCTGCGCGTTGAAGCGGCGCACGAAATGGGCGCGATTGCCGAGCGCGCCGGGCATGGCGAAGGCCATGATGCTCCAAAGATCGAGTAGCCGGTTTTCGATGGGCGTGCCGGTGAGCGCGAGGCGGTGGTCGGCCTGGAGCGCGCGGGCGGCCTGCGCGGTCTGCGAGTCGGGGTTCTTGATGTATTGCGCCTCGTCGAGAATCGCCGCCTGCCACTGCGCCTGCGCGATGGCGGGGGAAAGGAAGCGCAGTTGCGAGTAGTTGATGACGATGAGATCGGCGGATTCGCGCGCGGCAGAAAGTTCCTCGACCGCTTCGCCGCGCCAGATGCGGACGCGGAGGCCGGGATAGAATCGTTCCGCCTCCGCGCGCCAGTTGTCGGTGACGGATTTGGGGCAGACGACCAAGGAAGGGTTGAGAGTTGAGGGTTGAGAGTTGAGAGAAGCTTCGCGCAGCCACGCGAGCCAGGCGAGGGCCTGCACGGTTTTACCCAGGCCCATGTCGTCGGCGAGCACGCCGCCGAAGCGGTTCGCCGTGAGGTAGGCGAGGAAATGATAGCCGTCCGTCTGATACGGGCGCATCTCGGCGCGGATAATTTCCGGGAGCGCGGGCGCGACGCGGGTTTTCAGTTCGCTGACGCGACGCTGAATTTTCTCGACGCGTTCGGGCGCGAGAAATTTTTTTGCGGCGTCATCGGCGAGCTGGAGCGCGTGGAAACGCTGCGGTTCGGCGGAGAAATCTTTCGCGTTGAGGCCGAGGCGGGCGAGGCTCTCGTCCTCTTCCGGCGTGAGGTCGAACTGCAAACGCCGCCAGCCTTTCCGGCCGAGGCGCACGTAGCCGCCGCGCGCGTTGAGCAGGAGCTTCAACTCCTCCGGGGTGAGCGTGGTGTCGCCAAGGTTGAGCACGACCTTGAGATCGAACCAGTCCATCGCCGACTCGGTGACATCGAGCGAGACGCGGCCGCTGACGGGTTCGTCGCGGAGCGTGGCCAGTTCTTGGTCGAGCAGCACTTCGATTTCCGGCGGGAGCGACTCCAGCCACGGGACGAAGGTGCCGGGAGTTTTTTTGGTGAGGCGCACTTTCCACTCGCCCGGATAGTAGTCCCATTTCGCACCGAGCGGATCGAGCAGGCGCGGAAAATGCCGCTGGGCCGCGCGGTCATGCAACGTGATGGCGCCCTTCTCCGATTTTAATTTGCCCTCGCCGTAGTTGCCCGACGACTCCCAGCCGCTGGGCGTAAATTTTTCCGCCTTCATGCCCGGCGCTTTGGCGACGACTTTGATGACAATGTCCTCAATCGCGCTTCCGGTGTAGGGGATTTTGATCCCGCACGAAAGCGTGATGCCCACGGGCACGGTGCGGACGCGCTGCGCGAGGTGCTCGGGCAGCGGCACTCCGGTGGCGTGCAGGAAGCGCAGGCCGTCGGTGGATTCGAGCGCGGGCGCGGGAATTTTCTTCTGCAAATCCGTGTCGAGCGCGTCGGCGGGCGGGCCGGTGAACAATCCGCGCCCGGTGAGGTAGAGCGTCGGCGAGCCGTCGAGCGTGCAAAAAATCGGGGGCGGCGGCGACCCGTCGGCGGTGACGAGGGCGAGCGCGTAGTTGCCGTCGTCGTGCTCAGGCGGACTGAGCCGCAGGCGCAACGGTTCGGTCGCGCGCGGGAACGGTTGGCCGTCCGGGATCACGACGCGGTCCGGAGGCAGCGGCAGGCGGAGGAGGCGGTTGAGCGCGGGGCGGGCAGTGGCGTTCTCGTATTTGAGTGACCACCAGTTTTCGTAATGCCACGGCTTGAAAACGGCGCTCCACAGCGGCAGCGAGTCGGCCTCGATATTGAGCGTGCCGCCCTCGAACTGCTCGGCGAACCGTTTCGCGTGCGCCTGTTTGAAGTCGGTGAATTCCGCCTGCGGCCCGGTGCGCCATTGCAGGCAGGCCTCGGCGGGATGGATCACCAACCGCAGTTCGAGCGTGCCCGGATCGGCGGCCGGGGCGTGCCCCTCGAAGGTATGAAACCAGTTTTTCCAGTGGGCGATTTCCTTTTCGCGTTCCCATTCGGCCATCTCTGCTTCGATCAAGCTCAAGTCCGTGATGCCGTCCATGAACTTGGGAATGCCGGCCTTGCGCCGCCGCAATTCCCACGCGACGTAGAGCCAGAGTTGAAAGTCGTCGCGCGGAAAATCGGGCCATAGCTCGAGCGGCTGCCAGCCGTAAAAGTTGCGTCCAGAGCTGAGCGGGCCAAGGTCGTTGTCCGTGAGTTGGCGGTCGCGCGCATTCGCATGGATCGTCTGCACTTTGCCGATGAAGCTGGCCTCCTCCTGGGCGAGTTCGCGACCGAGGTGTTCGCCGAGGCGGACACACAGCGGCGTGGGCGTCGGCTGCGGCACGCGGCGGGCTGGTTTGCCTTTTGGAAACGGGCTGGTCTCGGACGACGTGTAATTCTGCCAGCGAACTTGGGCGGCGGAGGCGATCTCCTCTTGCGCTGAAACCGCCGCCTTGGTGGCCTGTTGCTGCAGTTCGAGCATCGCCGCGACCGCGTGTTTGCAGTCGTACTCCATCGGACACGAGCACTCCGACGACCACGTTTTATCGGCGAAGGTGAGCGACACGGTGTAGTCCTCGCCGCCCTGCACCACGGCCGCGTAAGATTGGTCCGGCTCGAGACACGTCAAAGCGAGGACCAGGCCGCGCGTGTGATAATCGCGGCCGCGCTGGCGCGTCTGCACGGGCACGAGCGCCAGAAACCGCCCGATGCCCTCAAGCACTTTTTTCTGCAACATCATTGGCCGCGGAGGATGAAAGAGACGCGGCGCGTCGGCAAGGGGGAGTTGTTCACGGCAGCGAAAAATAATCCGGCCCCTGATAATTCCCCTCTACCT
>CANMZY010000015.1:0-19413 GCA_947502425.1 Verrucomicrobiales bacterium | reverse complement strand
ACGTGACGCCCTCGTCCAGTGCCCAGCCGGACAAATCCACGCTGCTCTTCCCGCGATTGAACAGCTCGAGGAACTGCGCCGCGTTGGTCAGCACCGACGGCGGATCGAACATGATTTCGTTGATGACGATGTCCGTGCTGCGCGCCGGGGCGTTGGCCGCGTCGCGCGTGGGCCTGGCCGAGGCATACCACTCGCCGCCGCCGTCGGGAAAGGCCTGCCACGCTTCGCCGGACACCGGGGCGGCCCACGCGCGGCTCTGCAAAACGGTGCGCGCCGCGTTCACGAGAAAAAGATTGAACCCCTCCTTCTTCACGGTGAACGGGACCGGCCAGCTTCTGCATCCGCGCGCCGGCACCACTCCGTCCAGCGGCACCTGATCCGACAAGTCGCGGTTCGACGCGAGGAACAGGCCCTGCGCCGACGCCGGCGTGTCGAGCAGGTTGAACAACTCGATCCAGTCCGCCGCCTTTGCGCCCGCAAAGTGGACTTCATTCAAACGCAGCGCCTCGCCCGGCACGATCTCGCGCGCATTGGGCGCGTTGCGCGTCGGCTCCGGGAAGCGCAGCCAGACGCGGCCGCCCGCCGGCTTGCGGCCCACCGCGCGCCGGTCGGTCGAAAAATCCGCCGCCGCCGCCGCCACGATCTTCACGCCGTCCGGCTCGGTGAGAACGACGACGAGCGCATTCGTCGCGTCCGCCGCCCGCGCCGGCAAATCCACGCCGGCAAATTTTCCCGGCGCCGCGACCAGCGCGGACGGGATCGGAAACTTCCGCAGATTGGCCGGGTCGTCGCTCAGGAAAAATCCTTTCAAGTCCACGGCGTTGCTCGCGGGGTTGTAGAACTCGACGAAGCCTTTCGGGCCGGGGAACAGCTCGTTGATCACCAGGCCGGAGCGCGACGCCGGGAAGGCGCGCAGGCGCAACCCGAGCATGAGATCGCTGCTGTTCGTCTTCACCTGATGCACCTCGACCGCGAGCACGTTGGTGCCGCGCCACAGGGCGTTGGTGATGATGAAGGCGTTCAGCTCCTCGACCGGAGTCCGCACGCTCACGGGCGAAAGCGTGTCGAACTTCGCCTCGCCCGGCGGCATCCGCACGCGCGCGATCTCCTGGCCGTTGAGAAAATAAATCGCGCCGTCGTCGATGAACTGGTCCGCCACCACGCGCATTTCGGCGGGGTCGCCGTGGAAGACAAACTGCGTGCGGAAACAGCAGGTGATCTGCTGCCGCGCCTTGAGCCGCGTGCCCACGGGCGGCAGGCCCAGCGCGCCGAAACCCAGCGGCCCGCGTCCGGCGGCCCACGCGCTGTCGTCAAAGCCCGGCTGGCGCCAGGCGATGCCGGGATCGCGGGGGTTGTCCTCGAACCGCCACGTCGCGCCGTACTCCAGCACCGTCGCGCCGAACAGCATGCCCGAGCCGGGATCGGTCGCGGGCGTTTCCTTCGCCGGAATCGGCGCGAGGCCGGGCGATCCGCCGGGCAGATCGCTCGCCGTCCAGTTGCGCCAGTCGTCCACGGAACGGTTCGCATCCTTCAAGACCAGCCCGTGCCCCGCGCCATCCGCCGACAACGGCCAGTGGCCGCGCGTGCCGTAATGCACCGTGCAGAGCGCGACGCCATTTTTGTCCTTCAACGTGAGCCGCTCGCCGCCGTTGTCGAGCTTGCCGGTCCACGGGCCGTAAAGCCGGATGCCCGCCGGAATTTTCCAGGCCGCGCGCACCAGCTCGGGGTTTTCGCCGCAAAGGACGATCCGCTCGAACGGTTTCAGAAAAGTCCGTTGCGGATCGTTCGTGGAAAAACTGGGGAAGTCGAAATGCGCGCCGCCGGCCAGCCGCCAGTTGGCGAGGTCAAACGGCGTGGCCGTGTTGTTGAAAAGCTCGACGTACTCCGGTTGCGCGCCCGGCGGATGATACATGATCTTGCTGATGACGACCTGCTCGGCCAGAACCGGCACAGTGCCGATCAGTCCGGCACAGGCGAGCCGCCACCAGTATCGAGGGGAAATCACGCCGCCAATTTTGGCACAGACCGGACGCGGATGGAACAGGGAACTGCAAGGAATGGGTGGCCACCTCGTTCAACCCGGACTCCGAAAGACGATGCACAGCAGGGAAGACCGTGAACGAAGAGCTAGGGCTTTCTGCCGGGAGCGGTGCTGGTGAAATGTTTTCGCGGCGGACAGTTCCAACTCTTTTCCCGCTTTGTTCCCTCCGCTTTCTTCTGTCCGCCGGCTTCGGAATTCGGATTTATGGAATTCTCCCGGGCGCGGAAGGGCGCGGCGCTGATCATCCGGGTCTTCGGGCGCGTGATCATTTTCTCCCGGTAAGCGCCCGGCATGTAGGTCTGCTCCAGCAGTTCCCGTCGCAGTTGCAGCACCTCCGCCTCGACGTTCGTGCGGAAGCGGCCCACGCCGGCTTGCAGCCGCTTGCCCCGCTCCGCCCGGCGGACGGCCCACCACAGGTTCTCGAAAGAAGTGATTTCCTGCCACAGATGGTTGTGCGTTTTCATCGCGGCGCGCTCTATGGCTTCGGCGGCTCCTCGCGCAAGACACACGATTCCACAGGGGCATTTCCGTAGGCAGACGATGCCGCCGGCCCTTTCCGCTCGGCCAGGTAACGCTCGCGTGCGTGGTTGAGATAAGCGATCCGTTCCTCCCGGCTCATGGCGTCGAGTTTGCGGCTGGTGGCCTCGCGCCATTGGCGCGATTCGGCCACGGCATCAAAGGCCTTGGGGTTCGTTTCCATAAATGAGTTCGAGCGGGTTGACGATACGAATGGTGCGACAACCATGCAAAAGGTTCACCGCGTTGAAGCCTCTCTCCCGGTCCACGTTGACCAGATGCTTGAAATTCCAGCTCACCAGGAACTCGACCTCCGACACCGTGCAGACGGCGACGTGACGGGCGTCATCGGTGAATTTGGGCGGGAGGATGTGATGGCTCATATAGGCCGCCGCCAGGGTTTCCATTTCGTCGGTGACGCCAAGGATGGCCTCGGGTGCAAACGTGCGGGAGAACAGTTCTCGGACACGATCGGGCGCGGCGCTCACTTCTTCAATGGTCACTGCGGAAGTCAGAAATCGGAATTCGCCCGCCTCCATCTGCCGCCACAATTCCTGGGTGGCTTCTTTCCACTCGTCATCGAAGTAGCCGCCGATCACTGACGTATCAAGGTAGAGCCGCCGTCTCATCGAGCCCCTCCGGTGCTGGCCGCGCTTTTCATCCAGCCGCCGATCATCCGGCCCACCTCATCCAGCTTCTCGGAGGACACGGCGTAGGCCTGGTTGCTAAAGTAGCGCAGCGCGTGGGCCAACCGGATGAGCCGCCGCGTGATCTCCAGCGTCATATTCGCCTCGATCAGGTGTTCCCGTTTTTCCCGGTGGTAGTAGGCGCGCAGGCAGCTCTCCTGCACTTCCAGCAACTTCACTTCGATCCGATCCCCCAGCACAAATTTCTGATCGCGCGGAAACTTGCCCAATAGCGGAATCACGGAGAACAACAGCTCATGCAGCTTGGTCAGGATGTTGTCGGATTCAGCCATGTAATTTTAAAATTTTTTTGGGGGCTGCGCCCCCGCGCCCCCGCTTAAAAGAGTAAAAGGAAAAAGACTAAAGCCCCCTCACACACCGGAAGCCATAGATGACGACGGCGTTGCCAGGCGCGTTGGCGAACCGCCGCGCGCACAGCAGATCGTACGTGGATCCGAACCACGCGCCGCCCCGCGGTACACGATAGCTTTGCGCCGCAGCCGGGCCGCGAGGATTGTTGTTCGCCGCCGCATTGCCGTAGTAGGTGGCGTCATACCAATCCCAGCACCACTCCCACACATTGCCGCTCATGTCGTAGAGTCCGTAGCCATTGGCCATGTCCACTCCGGCGGGAACTTGAGAGCCATTGTAGTAGCCGACTGGGGTGGTGGGTGTTCCCGCCGCTTCAAATGGATCGCCACTGCCGGAGTAGTTCGCCTGGCTGCCGGCGATCGTATCGCCCCACGGGTATCGCTTGCCCAGTGGGCCGCCGCGCGCAGCTTTCTCCCACTCGGCCTCGGTGGGCAGGCGATAGCCGTTGGCGGTCCAGTTCACCTGCGCGTTGGTCAGATTCACGCTGCCGGTGCGATAGACGACGGTTTGCGCCAGATCGGTGTAATAGACTGGCGTCAGATTTTCTTTCTCCGACCGGGCGTTGCACCACTTCACCATGTCGTACCAGGTAATGCTCTGCACCGGATGACCAGCGGCGGCGAAAGCACCCGCCGAGAGGCCGGTGTAGCCGTGCGCGGTGCTCCAGGATTGCACAGACTGCCACAGTTCCTTGCTCACCTCGGTGCGATCCATGAAGAAGGCGTCCACCTGGACATTGTGCGTCGGCAGCGCGTCGGTCATGCCGTCGAGATTGCCTCCCATCTGAAACGGGCCGGACGGGATGTAGGCCATGCCCGGCGGGGGCGCGGGGAAGGTGCCGTCACTGGCGGCGATGCGGACCTTGGCGGTGGTGACGAGTTGGCCGTTCCAGTCCACACCGGCGTTCCAGATGATGGAGCGGTTGTTCCCCGGCGAAACGTTCGCGCCAATGTGGCCGCTAAGGGCGGTGGCGGGAATGGTGTAGGTCAGCCCCGCATCACCGCTGATCTGGATGGTGATGGTGAGCGCGTCGCCATCGGCATCGCTCACGTCGTAGAGGATCTGGACGTTCTTGGTGCCCGCGATCTGGGAGGGGCGGATGTTGGAGACGACCGGCGGGCTGGCGGCCTGGGCGAGCGCGGCGGAGAGGAGAAGGGCAAGGCAGGGAGATTTCATGCACGGCAATGGAGCAAAGGAGCAGCGGAAAGTCGAGATGAAAGGAGGGAGGGCAAAGGGCGTGGCCACCTCGTTAAACCCGGACTCTGAAAGACGATGCACAGCAGGGAAGACCGTGAACGAAGAGCCAGGCCTTTCTGCCGGGAGCGGTGCGGGTAAAATGTTTTCGCGGCGGACAGTTCCAGCTCTTTTCCCGCTTCGTCCCCTCCGCTTCCTTCTGTCCGCCGGCTTCGGAATTCGGATTTACGGAATTCTCCCGGGCGCGGCAGCGGCGGCGGCGGCCTGGCCGAGCAGGGCCTCCAGATTTTCCAGGCAAAGGCGGGACCATGTTTCGTAGGCGGAGGGATCTTTCATCGCCTCGGCAATCGGAATGAATTCAGGCGCGACAATCCCGCTGCGCCGGCCCACCACTTCCTCGTTGGCCACCTGCAGCACATGCACCACGCCGAAATGCACAAACCCGACTTCGGTGCTGTCATCGTTGATCACGGCCACCGGCGGCTCGTTCGCCGCCTCGATTTCCACCTCTTCCATCAGTTCCCGCCGCATGCCCTCCTGATAGCCTAGGGGGTTGGAGAACAGGCCGTGGTCTTCCTCGGAGATGTGGCCGCCGATGCCGACCGAAAACAATCCGTGCAGCCGGGTTTCCTGGCCGCCCTTGCCGCGCCGATAGCGCAGGATGCGGTCGCGGCAGAGAATCAGGACGTAGGGGATGAGCTGCTTGAAGCGCCGGTCCTGCTCGGCGTCGCTGCGGTTCAGATACAGAATTTGCGACGGAGAAGTGACCACCGGCAGATATTTCCCGACGTCGAGGCTCAGTCCCTGAAAAACGCCCAGCTCTTCGAGAAGTTTCCGGGGAAAACAAAGGACTCTTTCTTCTGCTGGCATAGGTCAAATGGCGTTCGGTTGGCTGATGGGAAATGGCTTTTAGGCCGGGTTCATTTCTGGGGGCGACTTTACGCGCGCGTGGGCGGTTGGCAAGCGTCATGTCGCCCGGTTTTGAAAACTGCCACCAGGTTCGTGGGGGAATCACGGCGCAACTTTCGGCACGCCAGACTGAACCCCAAAACCGAAGCCGGCTTGCCGAAGGAAGCAGAGCGGTGCCTTGCTCGAAGTCCTGCAAGGTGGGGCGAGACTCCGTCGAGCCGTGACTGCCGGCGGAGCCGGCGCGAGCGGCGGCCTCGGTGGAGATGCTCGCCTGGCTCCGCTCGTTTGCCGGCTCGACGGAGTCTCGCCCCACCGTTGACGGCTCTACGGAGTCTCCCCCACCGGTTGGCCCGCGATTTCATCCAGCAGCTTCCCGGCGGTCTGCTCGACGATGCGGGCCACGAGCGGGAATTGCTGGAAGCGCCAGTTCTTATCCGGCCAACGTCGGGTGCCCGGTGTTTTTTACCGGGCGACTGAAGGCCGCCGCCCGCCGGTGCTACTGGTAGGCCGAGACGGGCTTCGGAACGACGCCGAGTTCCTTGTAGTTGAAACCGCTTTCAAGCGGCTGGTAGGTGCCGACGATGGCCACGCTGCGCGTGGGGCTGATGGCGGCTTCCATGCCCATGCCCCAATAGGCCGCGTTGATGACGAGTCGGCGCAGGCCAGCGGACTCGAGATCGTGCGCGCTGCCCATGGTGGATTGAAAGACGCGGGCAGTTTTGCCTGCGCTGGTCTGCCAGTTTTTGAACCAGGCGACGGGCAGCGGCTCCAGTTTGGGATTCGGCGCATCGTCGTGTTTTCGGCCCATGAGGGGCTGGCCCCAGACGAGGGCGGTGCAATTGGTCGGCAGACTCGTTCCTTCCTTGTAGGTCCGGTAAACGTCGGAGTTCCCCCAGATGTCGCTCACGCCTCTGAGAATGGGATGATCCTTCTGCTCGGGAACGATGGTGCCGCGGGTGGAGTCTTGATGCCAGCGGCCGTGGTGGCCCATGAAGGTTCCGCCCAGCACGTCGTTGCCCCAGTTCACTTGTTTGCCGTTGATCTTGTAGGGCAGCGCGGCGTGAAAGCCGTGGTTGGCCGTGCGCAGCGCGATGATGGGTTTGCCGGAATCGACATACTTCACAATCAGCTCCCGCTCCGCCATCGGGAGCGTGAGCAGCCGGGCGAAGAAAATGACGAGATCGGCCGAGGCGAGTTGCTCCAGGCCGGGAATGTGGTGTTCCTTGAATTCTTTTCCCTTCTCGGGATAGACCGGCATCGTCGGATCAACCTCGCCCTTGTCATTGACGGCAAAGAGCACGGTGCAGTCGAAGCCGTGATGCTGGCTGAGAATTTTCGCCAGCATGGGCATGGATTGTTCGCTGCGATATTCCTGATCGGCGGCGATGAGCACGATGCGTTTGCCTTTGCCGGGGCCGTCACCGCCGGGGTAGGTCAGCCAGGGCTCGTTGGTGGCGCCATGGGTCAGACCGCAGGCGGAGAGGAGGGCGATGGAACTGAAGAGGAGGTGGAGCGGGTTTGTCATGGGTGATGGTTTTTGAGGTTGTTTCCTTGCGCTTTATGGGCGGTTCACCAACCGATTCGAGTAAGTTTGTTCACCTGGTCGAAATGTGCATCGTTGCTGAGCAATTCGTCACCATGCTGGCGAACCAGCGCGGCGATCCACAAATCATTCTCCGGAATCGGAGTCCCGCCGCCCTTCAATTCGCGCCGGATTTTCGCGTAGTGGATGGCGGTCTCCGCATCCACGACGAGAACGCCTGCGAGCCGCTGAAGCCGGCCGAGTTTGGATTCAAGTTCCGAGCGCAGGCGCGAGCCGGACATGCCGAACCGGTATTCACCGAGCACGACGCTCGGCACCGTGAGCACTTCAGCCTGGCCCACGGCTGCACACACTGCCGGCACCCCTTCGAAAAAAGCCGAGATCGCGTTCGTATCGAGAATCACCGCCAATCCTCGGGATTGATCCGCTTGAACTCTTCGTCAACGACGCCCTCGATTCGGCGCAATTCCGCCGACTCGCCCGCGAGGCAACCCGCCAGCTCCATCCACGGCTTCGCCATCACCGGAGCCTCATCCACCACCACCTGCCCCCGCTCGGCCGCCACACGATAACGCCGATGCGGCCCTGGATGCGGCAGCATCGAAGCCGGCAAATGCAACGTGCCCGTCTCGTCAGCTTCAAGGATTGTGCTCATGCGCGGAAAATGCCAGATGCCCACCGGAGCGTCAACTCACGGCTGTGCTCAGTAATCAGTTGGCGACGCGCTTGCGACTGAGCACTGAGCACTATTTTTTCGGTATTTCATTCACCGTGTAATAGGCCTTGTGATGCAGGAGACGCTGGCCGTCAGGGGAGGTTATTTTGGCGAGGTCGAAATCGTGGATGTGGTCTTCGGTGATTTTCTCCAGATGCACCATCACCGAAAGTCCGTCCGCCGAGGGAACAGCCTTGGTCACGCGGGCGGTCGTCTGGTCCACCTCGGGACTGCCGTAGGCACCGTGGTAGATGTGAGTGTAGGTGGTGATGTGGTAGGCGTCGGCCCTCGCGGCGACCAGCTTGTCCACGGGCTTGGTGAAGGTGATGAGGAAGCCGTCCTGCTTGATGTTGATCTCCTTGATTTCGAAGGGCACCACGCCGTTCCAGTCGATGCGCTGGATGGCAAACGGCTCCGTCCCGCGCACGGGCCACTGCCGGCTGGTGGTGAATCCGCCGGCGAACAGTTGCCCCTTGGGGGAAAACTCCACGTTCATGATCCCGGTGGCCAGTCCTTCGCGGAACGGATAACAGGCGCCCTGCCAGACGCCGTTGATCTGCTCGGTGGTCGCGCGCATGACGAGGCTGAGGCTGTAGTCGCCAAGGAAAAGCTGGTTGTCGAACGGGCCGAATTTGCCGCCGGTCTTGTTCAGCCGGAAGCCGGAGATCGAGCGGCCCATCTTGATGTACGGAAACTTCACCGCGGGCGGCACCAGTTCCTTGACCCGTTTCTTTTCCACGCCCATGCGCGAATTGCTGTTCGGCGCCAGCGCGGGGGCTTTCATGCCGGGGACGAAGGGATACCAGTTGTAGCTGGCGGGATGTCCGAGGAAGCCGCCCTCCTGGAGATGCTTCAACGAACAGCATCCGTTCCACGGCCCCTGGCTCTCGACGACAAACATCGCGCCGGCCGCATTCGCGCCTACACCGCCGGGGCTGCGCAGTCCGCTGCACACCGGAATCATCTTTCCGCCCGGCGTCACTTTCACCGCCCAGCCGCGGAAGAGATTGTGCGATTCATACGAACCGCTCAGGCCCAGCGCCACCCAGATGTTGCCTTCGGGATCGTGCTTGGAACCGAAGGCGAACTCGTGTCCCTCGGCATAGCCCCAGTTGCTGGTCAGCGTGTCGTAGCGGTCGGCGACTCCATCGCCGTCCGCATCCGAAATGCGGGTGACTTCTCCCCAGGTCGTGGCCGTCATCGCGCCATCTTTCCATGAGAGCGCGAAGATTTCATCCTGGCCGCTCGCAAATAGGTGATACTCCGGATTGGGCGGAGAATCGAACGCGCCCTTGATGAAATAGATGTCGCCCCGCCGCGTGCCCACCGCGAGTCGTCCGTCGGGAAGGATTTCAAAACTGCCGGGGCGCATCGGGACGCCGGTCGGGATCGAAATGTTGACGATGGGATAGTATTTTGCCTCCTCGGCGGCGGTGCCCCACATGGCCCCGAGGTCTTCCTCCGCGCGCAGCAGCGGGGTGAGCGCAAGGGCCAGGAGGGCCAGGATGTAACGTGTGTTTACCATTGGTATTCCAGAAGGACTGTCAGTCTGGCGGCGATACGAGTTGGATGCGGAAGTTCGGATTCATGGTCAAACGCCGATTGATCCGCCCGGCGACGGCGGCGAACGGAAGTGTTCGGGCAAAACCACCCGCACCGAAGTCTTGCCCTTAAAGTCTTTTTCATTCCTCGTCACGATCACATCCGCCCCGCAGCGTTCGGCAGCGGCGATTTGCAGGGCATCTTCAAAATCGTCCATCCCCATGGTCTGCGTCCGCATCCCGTCGCGGGTGGAGATTTCGGCCACGGATGCCCAGGCGAGCACATCGCGGATGAAATCCCACGCTTCTGCGCGCGTCCGCTGTTTATCGATGAGGTAAAAGGCGTTCGACAGCGTGTGCATCGCGACGAAGCCTTCGTTGCCTTCTTCTCCACACGCGGTGATGACCGCCGCGCTCGCCGACGCGCCGGCACGTTTCAAGAACACATCAAGCAGGACATTCGTATCGAGAAAAATCCTCATCGCCTGCCTACTTGACGTGCTTTTCCATCAAGCGCGCGGTCCGCAGCGCCTCGAGGCCGGCATCTGCGGTCGAGGTTCCTGCACCCGTCCAGCGTTGGAGGAAAACGGCCACGGCCTCGCGTTTTCCAGATGGCGCCGCTTTGCGCCCGGCGCGCCGCCGCTCCAGCCATGCGGCCAGCGTTTCCACTTCCGATGGAGGAAGCGTCTCAATGGCCTCTTCGATTTCTACCAGCGTGCTCATGTTCGGAGAGTGCCCCATCCCCATTGATGCGTCAATTCACAGCTGCCGCGATGCTGCTGCGTCCTCGCCAGCGCCGTGCGCCGCCCGCATCGAACAACGGTTCCGTGTTCACAGCGACCTTGACGTGCAGGAAGCCTCCGCGCAGCGGGTGAGATGCAACGCATGTTTACCATTGGTATTCCAGCGTGAGCGCGGAGCGGCCTTTCGGCAGCGTGAGCGGGATCAACACCTCGCCGGCATCGCCGTCACGCACGGTGCCCTGGTGGCCGCTCGTGATGCGGAGCTGGAGTTTGTCGATGCCGAAACTGCGCTCGGAGTGCGCGGTGATTTTCTGGCCGGCAGCGGCGCGGAAATGGAAGGGCAACGGCGCGGCGGGCGCTTCAAATCGGAGGGTCCGCTTGAAGTAGGCCTTGCCGTCCTGGTCGCGCACATCCTCGAAATAATCTTCCACCGCAATGTCGCCGTAGTGGTAGAGGAGCGTCGGCCGCCGCCTGGCATCCAGGTGATAGCCCCGGAACTGGTAGCCGTGATCTTGTGGAAACGGATGGCTGGTCTTTCCTTTGTAGGGCCAGTTTTCCTCCGGCGATTTCAGGCGGTGGAACGGAATGCCCGGGGGAAAGGAAATCTGCTCCGTGCCCCGAGGGTGAAAGGAACCCGAGTCCACGCTGGCGAACTCGCCTTTCCAGAGCTGGCGCAGCGCCATCTCCCCGGAGTCGAAAGCCAGGTTGATGCGCTCCGGATAGCCCACGCCGATCCCGCGATACCCGGCGGGACTCCGGCCCCGGCAAATTTCCGTCACGTCGCCCACGCGCAGTTCGCTTGATTGCCGGGACAAGCCGGCCGGTTTCTTCACCCGGCTGCCGTCCTCCAGATAAATCCACAGGGCTTCGATCTGTTGCGCGGTGTCGCCGCCGAGAATGTTCGGACGAACCGACTGACCATCCGGCCAGTAGCTGGGCATGATGACATTGGCGTGGAAGCGCGAGGGCTGCCGCAGGTAGAGGTGGAACCAGTTCTTCTTGAGCCGCCCGGTCACCTGCAAGATGTCGAGCGCGGCCACCTCGCCCGATTTCTGTCCGTTGAATTCATGGCAGGCGATGCAACTCAGTCCGGTGGTGCCGATCATTTCGTGACCGGCGGCTTTGGATTCCGGAAGGCTGGCCACCTTGGGGATGGTCACCGTTTCCAGTTCATCCACCTTGCCGAACAACTCCACGAGATGCCCGACGTGCGCTTCTCCGAACTGTGGCATGGCGGCGTCCACGTAGCCGCGCTGACGCTTCCCGCGCAGCAGCACGTCGGCGAGCCATTCGGGCCTCAACTTCGCGCCGACGTGGGAAAGCGGCGGAGGCAGGCGGCCTTGATCGCCGAGCGCCGGCTGCGTGCCGGTGAAGAGCGCGTTGCGCTCCGGAGCGATCCCGCCGAGACCAGTGCGCTCGTGACAGGCGATGCAATTGAACGTGACGAGTGTCTTGTTGATCTGCTGCTGGTCATCGAGCTGCGGCTTTTCCGCACGCGGCCACGCCTGGGCGATCCATCCGCGCTGCTCCGCCGTCAGGTCGAAGCGCGGCCACGGCCCGGCGGCTTCCCCGAGGCATCCGCGGCTCGCATCGAGTTTTGCAAAAGCGCTGCTGGCCTTGGCGGGGATGCGGAGATCGTCGTGGCAATTCGCACAGCCGAGCTTTCCGAATTGTTCCCGTCCCCGCGCCGCCAGCTCGGCATCCACTTGGAGCGGCTCGAAGGCGGGAATCTTTTCCTTGGAAACCGACAGCAGCGCGGAGGGAATCGGCCCGCGCACCAACTGCGGGCCTGCCAGCTCGCACGAGAACTTCGGTTCGCGCCCGGTGTGAAAATAGGTGAGCTGGATCGAGTGCCAGCCCGCGTCGAGTTCCGCCGCGCCTTCGAGCTGCTTCACGCCACGCCGGTCGCTCGGCTCCTGCTGGATGATTTGCCTGCCGTCCACCGAGAGCGAACCGCCGTTCATCTTCAGAAAAAACGTGTGGCGTCCCTGGTGCGCGATGTTCATCCAGCCCTCGTATTTGATCGCCGTGTGATGCTGGGGCTTGCCCAGACTCTCCAGGTCGAAATCCTTCACATGGCCCGCGCGTTCCGCAGTCACCTTGTCGCTCTCCAGCCCTTCCCACACCTGCCCACGATACAGCGTGTAGCCCAGCGCACCCGGCACCCGCGTTTCCTGCAAAAGATAATGCGCGATGCGTTCAATCTCCTGCCCCGACAAGCGCAGGTCGGGCATGCGTCCCGAAGGCCGGCTGGCGTGCGGCTGCCGCAGAAACTCTACGAGGCTCTTGAAGCTGTATTTCTTTTCCAGCGCACCGAGCGAGGCGGAAGTTTTGGCGAGCAACTCCGTTCCTTGGTCATCGCGCGGCGAATGACACGCCGCGCAGCCGCGCGCATGAAACAGCCGCTTCCCGTGCTGCGCCGCCACCGCGTCCGGCGGCTGCAACACAAAGTCGCTTTTCCTCAGCGACAACAAAAAGTGCGTGAGTGCCGCGGCCGCCGGTCTCTTTTCCTCCGCGCCCAACTGCGACAACACATCCGGCATCGTGGTGCCTGGTTTGGTCCCATGCGGGTCGCCGATGAACGCCTCGAGATATTTCGGGTTCACCCGTGATCCGACCTCGGAAAGCCGCGGTGCTTTCTTCGAGCGGGCCGCCAACGACGCATCGCCCGCGTGACAGGCGGCACAATTGAGCTCCTCGATCAGCACCAGTCCCTTCAGCTCCGGTTCGAGCCGGCCTGAGGCCACGCCCGGAACCACCGGCTCCGCGAAGACCACCGGGGCCACTCCGAACAGCAACGCGGCGCCAACGGTGAACCGACGGAGCATGTTCAAAATACTTGGCCGGAAAATGCTTTTCGGGTGCGGCGTCATGGGCGGAATCAGAATAGGCGGGAGCAGGATCGGAGGAAAATCAATTGATGCGGGAAGAATGAGGATGGCGCGAGCCAACGCTCCCAATAAAAGGGTTGGCTGGCTGAAGCGGATTTCTAGTATAATTCATGGTCAATCCTGATCGCAGGCTCCCCGTTTTGCCAAGTTGTTTTTAGCCCGAACCAGGCGGTTGCGAAAATATTTCAACCACGGATGGACACGGATGGAATCGCGTTCGTCCGGTCGGGAGCAGGCCCACCATTGGGGGCCGGGCCAAGGCCAGGCCGGGCCGGCTTTTTATCCGTGTCCATCCCTATCCATCCGTGGTTGCACTCTTTTTTGTCGCCTGGTTACGGTTGAGCAGAGTGAAGCAACGACGGCGCTTTCGGACGGCAGGCCGCGTCACGAATGCTGGGCGACGCGCGTTGCCAAAGCGGTGTCGGGTCCGGCTTGCCACCTCCGTCCAAAACGCGGCCGTCATCAGGCCTGCTTCTCGCCATCAAGTTCAGCGGGCTTTTTTTGCGCCCGCCCGGCGGTGGGCCTAAACGAAACGCACTCGTCACCGCCCTGTTGCCGAGTCACGGGCTTTTCACCCAGTTGTCACCCCGGCGGTTTGACTCAGGGCAACCCGTGTCCGCAAATGTCTCGAATGAAAATAAATTGCCAATCACTCTCTCACCAACGTCTCCCGGTCTGCCAACTCCTGACCTCCGCCCTGCTGCTGCTCGGTTCTTCCGCAGCGGATGCGGACACGGTGGCCTATTGGAACTTCAACTCGCTGTCCATCGCCACCGCCAGCACTCCGGGCACGGGCGGGGTGCCGGCTTCGATCCCGGCGAGCCAGGGCGCGGGCACGCTGTCGCTCGCGGGTTATCTCGGCACGGTGGATGATTTTGCCGGCTCGACCATCAATGCCCTCTCCGGCGACGCGGCGGAAGAATCGCTCAGTTTGATCGCGGGCGGCACCGTTGCCCCTTTTCCGGGGAATGGAAGCTACCTCGAGCTGCAACTGAACCTCGCGGATTACGCGGATCCAATCGTGACCTTCGCGACGCGCGGCACGGGCACCGGCTTCAGCTTGGGCCTCTGGTCATACAGCGTAGCCGGCGGCCCGTTCAACAATGTAGGTCCCAACACGGCGACCACCACGACGACGTTTGCGCTCGCGCCCGCGGTCGATCTTAGCTCGATCAACGCCGTCGATGGCCAGGCCAACGTCCGGCTGCGTTACACGGTCAGCGGCGCGACGAGCAGCGCGGGCAACAACCGCCTCGACAATCTGCTCGTCAGCGCCACGCGCACCTCGGATACGGTGGTGCCGCTCGCCAGCACCTTTGCTCCAGCCGACAACGCCACCGGGGTTCCCATCACCTCGACGCCGAGCATCATCTTCCATGAACCGGTGCAGAAGGGCGCGGCTGGCGACATTTTGATCAAGCACAGCAGTGACCACTCGATCGTTGAGACCATCGCAGTGACTTCGCCCCAGATCACGGTGTCGGGCGCGACCGTGACCATCACGCCGGCGGCATCCTTCGCCTACACCACGGGCTACTACCTCGAGGTCCCCGCCGGGGCGATCGAAGACCTCGCCGGCAACGACTACGCGGGCGTGAGTGGCGCGACGGCCTGGAACTTCACCACCATCGCTCCGGCGGTCTCGCCGATGGCCACGAAGACTTTCACCACCGAAGCGGGGGTCAGACTCACCGGGGCGGCCGCCTCGGCTGACTATTACGGCGAGGGCAACGGGCAGGGAGCCTTCGCCGTGTACGGCCTGGGCAGCTTCCACTTCAGCAAGCTCGACTTTGGTCTGTCCGGAGCCTCGACCATCACGAACGTGAGTTCGGCGGAGTTCACCCTTACGCACAATGACCGCACTTTTACGACCGGCACTGAACTGGAGTTCTTCCTGACCACGGACGTATTCGGCGGCAACTACGCCGGCAAGACGTTCAACGCCGCCTTCCTCAACGGCATCGACCACGCCCAGTATTCGTTCGCGCCCGTTTCGCTCGGCAAGTTCCCGTACACCCCCCGGGCGGGCGGTCTGACGGACACGTTCACGCTCAGTCTGAGCAACGTCACGGCGGCGCTGGTTTCGCGGCTGAACACCGGGGAAGAGTTTAGCATCATCCTGGCCGCCACCGCTGCACCGGCGGCCATTACGTTCTCCGGCAAAGGCAACACGTTCGACCCCGGCGATCCTTCGCTCAAACTCACGGTGCTGGAGACCACCGGCATCGATGCCAGCCCACCGACGATCGCCTTCTTCGCGCCGGCGGACGGGGCCGGGGGCCTGCCGATCTCCTCGAATCTCAAGATTTCCTTCAATGAACTGGTGCAGAAAGGAGCCTCCGGCACGATCACGATCTTCCGCGCCGGTGACCACTCGGTCTTCGAGATCATCAACGTTTCCAGCCCGCAGGTCACGGTGGCACTCGGCACCGTGACGATTGACCCGGCCAACGCGCTCGAAACGGCGGGCAGCTACTACGTGCAGATCACGCCGGGCGCGATCGAGGACGTGTCGGGCAATGCCTTCGCGGGCCTCGCGGACTCGACCACTTGGAACTTCAGCACGGCGCAACCACCGATCACGGCAACCGGCCCGTTCACCATTTCACAGCACGCCCCGGCCGGAACGGTCATCGGGGTGCTCAATCCGAATGTCACCGGCAAGGAAGGCATCAAATACGCGATTCTCGGCGGCAGCGGCGGCGCCACGATGATGAAAGCCATCGCGGGCGAAGGCTATGTGGTGAATCCGGTTTTCACCATCGGTGACACCATCCTCAACAGCACCGGGGCGA
Source organism: Verrucomicrobiales bacterium (assembly GCA_947502425.1). GTDB lineage: Bacteria > Verrucomicrobiota > Verrucomicrobiia > Limisphaerales > SIBH01 > SIBH01. Next base: position 3,467 of record CANMZY010000015.1, on the reverse strand, counting down.
TGAACACCAACAGCGCGGGGAGCTTCTCGCCGGTGGGCACGCTGGACGGCCTCGGCGCCTTCCTGCTCAACGCGAACACCGTGCGCATTTTCATGAACCACGAGATCGCCGTGCCCGCCTCGGGTCAGGCTGGCTACCCATATACGCTGGCCAACGGCACCGTGATCACCAAGGGCGGCGCCCGCATCACTTATATTGACATTGATAGGACCAGCCGCCGCGTGGTGGACGGCGGTCTCGCCATTCATCGCATTTATGACCGCGCGGGCGCCGAGGTCACGAACACCAGCCAGCTCGATCTGGGCGCGCTGGACCGCATGTGCTCCGCTTCGCTTTACGAGCCGAACCTCTTCGGCGCGGGCCGCGGCCTGGCAGATCGCATCTACTTTGCCGGTGAAGAGAGCGGCACTGGCTTCGGTCATCCGCACGGCGGCACGCAGTGGGCGCTGGACGTGGCGACGGGCGATCTCTGGGCCTTGCCCGATTTTGGTCGCGGCGAATGGGAAAACGCCGCCTTGGTTGACACCGGCACCACGACCCACATCGCCTTGATCATGGGCGACGACACGCAAGGTTCACCGCTCTACCTGTACGTGGGCCAGAAAATTCCCGGCGGCAATTTCATCGAGCGCAACGGCCTCAGCGGCGGCCAGCTTTATGTGTGGCAGGCCACCAATGGCGACGCCACCCCGCAGCAGTTCAAAGGCACCGGCCAGACCCGCGCCGGCACCTGGGTGGCGATCCAGGCGCGGAACCTCGCGCTGGCCGGCACCGCCGGCCACGATGCGCTCGGCTACAAAAACGACTCCGTGCTGGCGGGCGAAGCGGATACGCTCGGCGCGTTCTCCTTCTCGCGTCCGGAGGATGTCTCCACCAGCCCGACCGATGGCACCATCGTCGCCTTCAACTCCACCGGGCGCGGCTCGCTCTACCCGGCGGACAACTGGGGCATGACCTACCTCATCGACAATGACTTCTCCAATCTCGCAGCGCCGACGGCGTCCGTCCGTATTCTCTATGACAGCAATGACCGGGGCGGCGGCCAGTTCGCCACGCCCGAGGCCGGGCTGCGTTGCCAGGACAATCTCGTCTGGGCGGACGATGGCTACCTCTACGTCCAGGAAGATCAGGCGAACCAAGTCGGCAACTTCGGCGCGGCCGGCTATGAAACTTCCCTCTGGCGCTTGAACCCCACCAACGGCGTGGCAACCCGGGTGGCGATGACCGACCGGGCCACGGTCCTGCCGCTGGGCTCGACCGATGGCAATGTCGCGGACTACGGCAATTGGGAATCTTCCGGGATCATTGATGTCTCCGTGCTCTTCGGCCAGCCGGCGGGCACCCTGTTCTTGTTCGACCTCCAGGCCCACTCGATCAGGAACGGATTAATCTCCTCGAAGACGCTCTTCGAAGGTGGCCAGCTTTGCTTTCTGGAGCGCGGGCTTGAGCAGGGCGCCTTCGCCATCAATCCAAACACCGGCGTCATCACCCTCGCCAATCCCGCCGCGCTCAACTTCACCAACCAGCCGGCCCACGAGCTCCGCCTGCAGGCCTTCGATGGCATCAACTCCACGCTCGCGCGGATCACGATCAACGTCACCAACACGCCCGTCGCCAGGGCGAACCACTTCAAGGTCGCCACCTTTAACACCTCGCTCTATCGCGACACGGACAACGCTCTTATCACCGATCTGGCTACCGTGGCCAACGCCCAGGCGCAGAGCATCGCGCGCATCATGCAACGCAACAATGCCGATGTGATCCTGCTCAACGAGTTCGACCATGATGCCGCCGGCCAGGCGGTGCGCCGCTTCAAGGAGAACTACCTCGAAGTCGGGCAGAGCGGGGAAAGTCCCGTCTATTATCCCTATTCGTTTCACGCTCCCGCCAACACCGGCGTCGCTTCCGGCTTCGACCTCGACAACAACGGATCGGTCGTGACCACGCCGGGGGCCGCCGGCTATGGCGAGGACGCCTTCGGCTTCGGCCTGCACCCCGGACAATACAGCTTCGTCGTCCTTTCAAAATTTCCGATCGACACCGCGAACCTCCGCACCTTCCAGCACTTTCTCTGGAAAGATATGCCCGGCGCACTGCTGCCGGACCATCCCAACCTCGTCGGGCCGGCGGATTGGTACTCGCCCGCGGAGTTGAATGTCTTCCGCCTCTCCTCGAAGAACCACGCCGACGTGCCTGTGCTGGTGAACGGCACCACAGTCCACATCCTCGCCAGCCACCCGACGCCGCCCGTCTTCGACTCCGGCGGTGCGCCCTGGATTGAAGGCGTCGATCACAATGGCCGCCGCAACAGCGACGAGATCCGCTTCTGGTCGGACTACGTGACGCCCACCAATTCGACCTACATCTACGATGACCAGGAATGGGCCGCCGCCGGCAACACCACGCCCGTCGTCCGGGCCGGTGGTCTTCCGCCCAACGCGCGCTTCATCGTGATGGGCGATCAAAACGCCGACCCGAACGAAGGCGACAGCACGCCGCCCGCGATCCTCCAAGTGCTCACGAACCCTCTTTTCAACAGCACCTTCGTCCCCGCCGGCGGGGCTGGCGCCGACCCCGATGACACGGCCGCCTTCAGCGGCGGCGTGCGGGTGGACTACGTGCTCCCCTCGGCCTTCGGCCTCCAGGTGCAAACCGGCGCCGTCTTCTGGCCAGGCCCCGGCTCGGGCGATCCCATCGTCGCCGCCCTCGCCGCCACTGATCACCATCTCGTTTATCTCAACCTCTCGCTGACCGGCGTGGAACTTCCGCCCAGCACCGACCTGCTCACTTACTACGCGCCGGCGCAGGGGCTCGGCGGCGCACCGCTGCAAGCCGCGCTCCACAACATCATCGATCATCACGTCGTCATCGACTACGGCCTCATCGACGACATCATACAGGTCATCGACGAGTCGCCCACGAACAACACCCAGGTGCACCTGCTTTACTCAAACCATAATCTCCCCAAATCCTCCGCCAACCTCGCCGGCGGCTGGAATCGCGAGCACGTCTGGCCCCGCAGCGACGGCATCGGCGACGAAGGCCCGGACTACTCCGATCTCCACCATCTCTTCCCGTGCAAGGATACCGTCAACAGTCTCCGTTCGAACCTGCCCTTCGATGAAGGCTCGATCGTGCTGGCCTTCGACCCCTTCGCGCCCGAGTCCTTCAGCGACGGCAATTCTTGGGAACCGCTCGACCGCGACAAAGGCATCGTCGCCCGGGCGCAACTCTACATGATGACCCGCTACGATGGGTCCGAGCCGCTCACGACTGATCTCCTCCTGGCCGACAACCCCTCCCCCGTCGGCACGCAGGGCGTGCTCTCCACCCTGCTCGCCTGGCACCGCGCCTTCCCGCCCACGGACTACGAGCGAGCACGCAACGACGCGATCTATGCGGGCGTCACCGTCAACGGCGCCACCCATGCCCAGGGCAACCGCAATCCGTTCATCGACTTCCCGCAG
>CANMZY010000014.1:0-19454 GCA_947502425.1 Verrucomicrobiales bacterium | reverse complement strand
GTCCGACGCAGATGAAGGCGGGTTTGTCGCCAGCCAGGCCGCCCAGGCCACGGAGAATCCCGACGAACCGCCGGTGGTCAAGCCGCCGCCGGTGAAACCGCCGGTCAAGCCGGGCGAGCCGCCCAAGCCGAAGGAGCAGATTCCCACCTACAAGGAAATCATGCAGATTCTCCCGGAGCTGACCGGCTGCAAAGTTTCGCAGCGCCGCTCCGAATGGCTGATCCCGTTTCTGAGCCAGAAGGGACACGCGATGTACGAGATCATGAACAACGAAATGTCGCAGTTGGGCCAGTTGCTCGGCAACTTTTACGGCATCGGCTGGACGGGCAACGCGCACACGGCCGACTACGTGCCGCTGATCGCGCTCGGGCCGGGCGCGGAATTGTTCCGGGGCTTTGTCGAGAACGTGGATGTCTTCCATCACTACACCGCGCTGGCAGGCATTGATTTCAAAAACCCGACCGCGCCGCTCACCGCCCAGGTCGGGCGCGAGGCCGGCGACGTGGAGAACACCGAGGCCTACAAACTGGCCTGAGGCCATGCTCGCCTTCATCCCCTCCAGCCTGGCTGACCTGTCGGACCTGATTTTGTCGCCTTATTTCTGGCTGCCGGTGGCGTTTCAAATCTGGATGCTGGTGGACGCCTTCCGGCGTAAGGAGTGGGTCTGGTTCTTCATCATCCTCCTCTTCTCGGGCTTCGCCGCGCTCTGGTATTTCTTCATGGTCTATCGCAACGCCCCTTCGGCCACGCGCGGCTTTGAACTGCCCGGCGCGCATGACCGCCGGCGGATCAAGGAGCTGCAGGCGCAGCTTCATCACCTCGACAAGCCGCATCATCATCTCCAGCTCGGCGACATTTATTTTCAGCGCGGCCGGCTCGCGCTGGCCGAGGCCAGCTACCGCGCCGCGCAGGCACGCGACCCGCAGGACCTCGACATCCGCTCGCATCTCGGCCAGTGCCTGCTCCGCCAGAACAAGCTAGCCGAGGCGCGTCCGCTCCTGGAAGGCGTCTGCCTACAGGACGCGAAGCACGAATACGGCTACAGCCTGATGGCGCTGGCCGAAACGCTAACCGCGCTCGGCGAAACGGACGCCGCCATCGGCGTCTGGCGGTGCGTCCTGGAAAATCATGCCTACGCCCGCGCCCGCGTGCAACTCGCCGAACTGTGCGCCGCGCGGCAGCAGTGGGACCTGGCACGGATCGAGATTCAGGAAGTGCTGGCCGACGACGCGCCTGCTCCGGCGTTTCAGCGCCGGCGTGACCGCGTCTGGCTGGGGCGCGCGAAAAAACTGGCGCGGAAGCTCAAGGGGTGAAAAGCCCCCAGAATCGCCGGCTCAGAACTTCTCCCACTCCTCCTCCTTGAATCCAACCCGCCCGCTCTGGTCCGTCAGCACGAACGGACGCTTCACGAGATTGCCGTTGCCGGCGAGCAGCGCGATCGCTTCATCGGTGGTGAGTTTCGGCAGCTTGTCCTTCAGATTTTGCGCTTGGTAATCTAGGCCGGAAGTGTTGAACAGCTTGCGGATTTCTCCGCCGTAAATGTCGAGCATCCGGCACAACTCGGCCCTGGTCGGCGGCTGTTCGCGAATCGGGATGGCGGTGAATGGCACCTTGCGCGACTGGAGAAATTGCAGCGCGCGGCGGCAGGTGCCGCATTTCTCGTAAACGTAAATCTTCACCTTCACGCCGCCAGCCCGAGGTTCTTCACGATGGCCGTGGTCGAGTGCGGCTTGTTCAGCGTGTAGAAATGAATGCCGGGCGTGCCGTTCTTCAGCAGGTCGGCGCACTGCGCGGTGGCGTAGTCGATGCCGTAGGCGGTCGCGGCCTCGTCGCTGTCGCCGAGCGTTTCGAGCTTCGTCAGCAGCGGGGCCGGGAGCTTGGAGCCGCAGAGCGCGGTGAACCGCTTGATCTGCGATGTGGACATGATCGGGATGATGCCGGGGCAGATCGGCACCGTGACGCCGAGCTTGGTGAGATGGTCGCGGAACCGGTAGAAGTCGGCGTTGTCGAAGAACAATTGCGTGAGCACGAAATCCGCGCCGGCGTCGATCTTCTCCTGCAGCCGCCGCCAGTCCACCTCGCGGCCCTCCGTGCAGGCGATGTGGCCTTCGGGAAAACCGGCGGTGCCGATGGAGAAGCCGCCCAGCTCCTTGAGGAAGGCGACCAGTTCGCGCGAGAACTCGAAGCCACCGGGGGTCTTTTGAAATTCGCCGTTGCCGCCGGGCGGATCGCCGCGCAGCGCGAGAATGTTTTTGATGCCGAGCGCGCGGGCCTGTTCGATGACGGCGCGCAATTCCCCCTTCGTGGCGTTGACGCAGGTGAGGTGCGACATGGCGGTGAGGCCGTGCTCGCGCTGGATGCGGTCCACGATCATCAGCGTCTTGTCGCGCGTGCTGCCGCCCGCGCCGTAGGTGACAGAACAGTAATCCGGCTTGAGCCGCAGCAGGGCGGGGATGGTTTTCTCGAGGAGGTTGCGGTCGCCCTCGTCGGTCTTGGGCGGAAAGAACTCGAAGGAAACCACCGGCTGGCCGGCGGCTTTTTTGGCGGCGTGAATGTCGCGAATAAACTTCATCGGAAGGTGATAGTGCGGAGAACGCGGACCGAGTTCAAGCCCGCTCGTCGTCGCCGCCTCCGAATGTGGTGACGCTGGATTCCGTCACCGGACAGGCCGTCCTGAAGTCGCCCGCCGGACGACGTCCGTCCTCAACCGCCCACTTCGGCCTTCGCCTCGGCGGCCAGCGGAGTGCTCAGGTAGCGCTCGCCCGTGGAGCAGGCCACGGTGACGATGATCTTGCCCTTGTTTTCCGGGCGCTTGGCGACTTCGATGGCGGCTACAACGTTGGCGCCAGTGGAGATGCCGACGAGAATTCCCTCCTCTTTCGCGAGGCGGCGGGCCATCGCGAAGGAGTCGTCGTTGGAAACTTGGAGGCACTCGACGATCTGCGGTTTGCCGGTGGAGTCCTTAAGGTGAAGATTTTTCGGGACAAAGCCCGCGCCGGTTCCTTGGATTTTGTGCGGGCCGGGTTTAACCGGGTGGCCGGCGAGTGTCTGCGAAATGACCGGGGAATCTTTCGGCTCGACGGCGATGGCCTGGAAGGAAGGTTTGCGCGGCTTGATGACTTCCACGCAGCCGGTGATCGTCCCGCCGGTGCCGACGGCCACGACAAGAAAGTCCACCTTGCCGTCGGTGTCGGCCCAGATTTCCTCGGCGGTGGTCTTCATGTGGATGGCGGGGTTGGCCGGGTTTTCAAACTGCTGCGGAATCCAGGAATTGGGGGTTTCCTTCGCGAGTTGTTCGGCGCGGGCGATGGCCCCTTTCATTCCTTCGGTGCCGGGCGTGAGGACGAGTTTCGCACCAAGCATCGCCAGGAGGGTGCGACGTTCGAGCGACATGGTTTCCGGCATGGTGAGAATGATCTTATAGCCCTTGGCCGCCGCGACGAAGGCGAGCGCAATGCCGGTGTTGCCGCTGGTCGGCTCGATGATGACGGTGTCTTTCGTCAGGATGCCGCGCTTTTCGGCGTCCTCAATCATAGCCATGCCGATGCGGTCCTTGACGCTGCCAAGCGGATTGAAAAACTCGCACTTGAGGAGAATGGTGGCCTCCAGCCCGGCGGTGACCTTGTTGAGTTTGACGAGCGGGGTGCGGCCCACGGTCTCGACGATGTTGTTGTAGATGTGTCCCATAAAATTTCTTCGCGGCTTTATTGTTTAACTTTTAGTGGGTTGTTTATTCGTCAAACACTGGGCGAGGGCAAGATTTTTAATCGGGCCGAATTTTTTTCACGCGCACTGGAAAACAAATGTCCTCGTCCGGTCTTACGGCCAGACGGGGACGAAATGGGGGTGGGAGCTCGCCACGCTCTCTTTCCCGGGACGGCATTTGACGCGCGCCCTTGCGGGGGCTGCCGTCTTCCCGACGCCATTCTCCACGTCAAGCGGAGTTTTCGGCCTCATAGCAGGGCCGTCCAGCACCTCGCGGCGGCTGAATTTTGAGTGAGGCCTCTTAGCCCGCTTCGGCTAGTGGTTGCGCCACCGGCTTGCGGACCAGGTCAAGACACATTTGTGATTTCTGCTCCGCGTCTTGACCAGTTGCACCGGGTCGGCCATCGCTTTTGACGATGCGTTGGCCCGATGCCACGGGTCTGACCTCTTACCTCTCAGGTTGCCTTTCGCTCACATGCCAGCGGTGTCGTTTTTAACATCGCCGGCGTTTCGGAAGTTTTTCACGAACCTTGCCCGGGTCTCGTGACCTTTCCGGTTCATACGCTCTTGTTGTCCCGCTTTTCAGCGTCTTTCGTTTGGCTGATTCCGCTTGCACGAAACCGCCAGAGTCGTCCGCCCCGCGCTGGCGCACAGTAGCAACCGTTTACCCTCTGGGTAACTACGATTCATCCGGACCTGAAACCGCCCAGACTACTTGACCTGGCTTGAAGCGGTTTCTGCTCGCTTCTGGCCGACAAGTTTCTTTTTCGCGTTAACTGATGGCGCGCGAACGCCTCCAGAGGAACTGGTGAATTCTGTCTCCGCCCCGCGCGCCTTGCGGCCCGCGCTTGAGTGGGGCTGGGTCAACCAGCCTGGCCCGATCTTTCCCCAGTCACCTGGGATTATCCTTGAGCGGCGTTCACTTTCTTTCGTCGGATCTCGCACAACTAGCTCTTTCAATGAATTGAAAATAGAATAGCAAATTTCCACCATCGGACAACGATTTATTATGCACAGCTTGCTCACCGAAAGAACCGGAGGCCTCCGCAGATGACATCGGTTTCGTTCATTTTTTGCCGGGTCCGAACACTGTCTCCTCTTTTCATCTCCAAATGATTTCCCACCGAAAAATCCGGCGGTGAACAAGTTTCTCCCGAGCGCGCGCGGGAATTTTTAAACGCTTCAAAAAAAGTGGTGCAATCATGCAACCAGCGGTGCCAGCGCGGGTGACCCAGACAAAAAAGGGGCCACCGCACGGCGGTGGCCCGGGAAGACCGTCGAAAAATCAGCCCTTGCCAGGCTTTGATTTCACCTTCGCCTTGGCGGTGGCTGTTCTCCGTTTATTGAGCGCCTCGCGGCGTCTCCGTTTTTGTACTTTGTTGCTTTGTTGGCCCATAGATTTCTTTACTTTGTCAGCAGGATGAGTTTGCTTGCCGGGAATATGAAGACCCGGCTGCTGTGGTTCAATCTTTTTTTAGCGGTGGCGTTCATCACCGGCTGCACCACCACGGGGGTGAAGTCGGAAAAGAGCACCCTGCGCCTGCATTTCGAGATCGACGCGGCCAACAACGACCGGATCGCCTCGGTCCCCATCTTCCGCGCCAACCCCATGTTTCTCAACGTGGAACGGGAATACGTTTGCGACGAGCGCAACGTTAGCGCCGCCTCGATCATCGACCAACCGGGCGGCTTCGCCATCCAAATCCAGCTCGACCGTCAGGGAACCTGGCGCCTCGAACAGTCCTCCCTCACGCATAAGGGCAAGCACCTCGCTGTCTTCAGCCATTTCGGCGAGGCCCGCTGGCTGGCCGCGCCCGTCATCCACAAGATCATCAGTAATGGCCGGATCATCTTCACCCCCGATGCCACGCGCGAGGAATCCGAGCGCATCGTGCGCGGCCTGAACAACGGGGTTAAGAAAAACTCGTTCAAAGAAAGTCTCTAACCCTTTCCGTTCATGCACCGACTGTTCGCGGCCCGACTCACCCTCGTCTGCCTCCTGCCCGTCTTGCCGCTCGCCGCGCAGCCGTTTCATTTTCCCACCGCCAACCACTCGCTCCTCGAAAAAGGCGCCGAGGAAAAATTTTTCGTCGGCACCGCCGGCAAACCCTGGACCAGCGGCACCTTCGGCTGCGTTCGCTCCGACGGCCGGCAAATCCACGAGGGCCTCGACATCCGCTGTCAGCGCCGCGACAAAAAGGGCGAGCCGGTTGATCCCATTCTGGCCGCCGCCGATGGCACGGTCGCCTACGTCAGCTCCAACCCCTCCCTCTCCAATTACGGCAAATACATCGTGCTCCGCCACCAAGTCGAAGGCCTGGAAATCTGTTCGCTTTACGCGCACCTGAGTTCGATTCAAGCCGGACTCAAGCCCGGCCAGACGGTCAAGGCCGGCGAGCCGATCGGCATCATGGGTCGCACCAGCAACACCCGCGAGCGCATCTCACAGGAGCGCGCCCACGTCCACTTCGAGTTGGATCTGTTCATCAACGAACAGTTCCCCGACTGGTTCAAAAAAAGCCGCCCCGGCGAACGCAACGACCACGGCGTGTGGAACGGGCAGAACCTCGGCGGGCTCGACCCCCGTCTCATCCTGCTCGCACAGCACGCCCAGGGCGCGAAGTTCAGCCTCGTCGAATTCATCCGCGGCCAGACCGAACTGTGCCGCGTGCTGGTCCGCGAAAAAAATCTCTCCTGGGCCGGCCGCTTCCCCGCCCTGCTCCGCCGCAATCCCGTCACTGAAAAGGAAGGCGTGGCCGGCTACGAAATTTCCCTCAACTACAACGCCGTGGCCTTCCAGCTCACCCCGCGGGCGGCCTCGGAAATCAAGGGCGCGGGCCGGTTCCAGCTCCTCGCCGTCAACGCCGCCGAACAGGAAAAAAATCCCGGCCGCCACCTCGTCGCCCGCGCCGGCCAGAACTGGACTCTCACCAGCCGCGGACGCGACGCCCTCGAACTGCTCGCCCGCTGATCCCCCATGACCGCCGGTGACGCCCCCACCTTCCGCTGGTTGCACACCGGCCGCGAGGCGCTCACCGCGATGCTTGCAGCCATTCGCGCGGCCCGCCGTTCCATCCGGCTCGAGTTTTATATTTTCTCCGCCGCTCCGCCGGGACGCGAATTTCTCGAAGCCCTCGTCGAGGCTCGGCAGCGCCAGGTGCGCGTGCAGGTGCTCATCGACGCGGTTGGCTCGTTCGGCCTGCCACAAAGTTTCTGGAAACCGCTCCTCGACGCCGGCGGAGAATTCCGCTGGTTCAATCCCATCCAGTTCGCCCGGCTCGGCTACCGCAACCACCGCAAAATCCTCGTCGTCGATGAGCAGACCGCCTGCATCGGCGGCTTCAACATCGCGCCCGAATACGACGGCGACGGCGTGAGCCGGGGCTGGCGCGATCTCGGCCTGCAAATCACCGGCCCGCCCGCCGCCGAACTGGCCCGCGCCGCCGACGCGATGTTCGCCCAGGCCGGCACCAAACTGAAACTCGCCCAAAAACTTCGCCGTGCCCGCACCGAAATCAAAAACCCGCTCGGCCGCTGGCAGCTCCTGTTGAGCGGCCCGGGCCTCGGCCACCGCCTGCTCAAACGCGCCGTGACCCGGGACGTGGCCCACGCCCGCTCGGTGCAAATCATCTGCGGCTACTTTCTCCCGTCCTGGAGCATCCGGCACGCGTTACGGCGCGCGGCCCGCGCCGGGCGGAAGGTGCAGTTGATGCTGGCCGGCCAGTCCGACGTGCCCCTCTCCCGACTGGCCAGCCACCGGCTCTACCAGGGTTTGCTCCGCGCGGGCGTGGAAATTTATGAGTATCAACCGCAGATCCTCCACGCGAAACTGATCATTCTCGACGACCGGGTCCATGTCGGCTCGGCCAACCTCGACGCCCGCAGTTTAAACATCAACTACGAGCTGCTCGCGCGCCTCGACGACCCGGCGCTCGCGGCCGAGGCGCGGAAAATTTTCGCCCGCGACCTGAAGCATTGCCGCCGCATCGATCCTGCCGCCTGGAAACAATCGCGCAACCTTTGTCAAAAACTCCTGGAACGCTGGGCCTATTTTCTTTTCGCCCGCGTCGATCCCTACCTCGCGCGCTGGACCGGCCGCCCAAAAAGTGGTGATTGAATGCTCCCGGAGCGGCCAGCGATCTGAAACAATCGGGCGGTGAAGTCAAACAGGCGCGCTAATCACAACTTCTCCGGCTGCCCCATCAGCGCCGCGATCCGCGCCAGCAGCCGGCCCGCCGCGCCGCCGTCAAGCACGCGATGATCGAAGCTCAACGTGAGGTTCGCCTCCGTCACCGGTACGAACTGGCCTTTCTTCTCGTCCCAGTTCGGCACTTTGCGGCCCGCGCCCATGCCCAGCACAATCGTCTGCTCGGGCAGCGGAATCGGCGTGGCCCAGGTGAGGCCGAACGTGCCGAAATTCGTCACGGTCGCGATGGAGCCGCCGGTGGCGTCGAGCGGGAGGCGGCGTTGCCGCGCAAGTTCCACGAGTTCGTTGTAGCGCGCGACCAGTTCGCCGAGCGGCTTTTTATCCGCGCCGCGCAGCACCGGCACCAGCACGCCGTCCTCGGCCTCGACCGCGAAGCCGACGTCGATGGCCTGCGGATGAACAATCTTGTTTCCGACGAGACGGCCCGCCGGCGCGCTGTTTTCGGACAGGGCGATAGCCAGCGCGCGCAGGGCGTAGAGCGCGGGACCGGGCTTCGGTTCGCTGGCTTTGCGATGCGCGAGCAGGGCGTCGATGCTGATCGGGAGCGCGACGGTCGCTAGCGGGCGCGTCCAACTGCGGCGCATCGCATCGGCCACGGCCACACGCATGGACGAGGCCGGGGAGAGTTTGCACTTCTCGAGATTGGCGATAAATTTTTCAAAATCCTCGACCGTGACGCGGCCGGCCGTGCCGCTGCCGGCGATGCCCGCGAGGTCGGCGGCGTGCAGGCCGAGTTCGTTCATGCGGGCTTTCATGCGCGGACTCATGTAGCTCGCGCCTGCCGCGTGGGCCGGGACAGGCAGGCCGCGCACCGTGGGCTGGACTGCGGCTTTTTTCGAAAACTCCGCGTCGCTTTTCTTTCCGTTGGTCGCGGAGGACGCGGGGGGGCCTCCGTTACCGGGCACCGGGCCGGTTTCATCCAGGCCCAGACGCGCCGCTTCTTCCGCACTGACTTCCAGATGACCGAGCACCGCGCCGACGAGATAACTTTCGCCCGCCTTCACCAGCCATTTCTGGACGCGGCCCGGACAGGGCGAGGAGACGTTCATTGACGCCTTGTTAGTTTCCACTTCCACCACGTCCTGGTCGGCGGCCACCTGGTCGCCGGGCTTCACGAGGAAGCTGATGATCGTGGCCTCGGCGATGGACTCGCCGAGTTGCGGCATGATGATGGGAATCTGTGGCATAACCTGATTTGTGCGCGGTTCGTAGTGCTGGTGTAGCGCAACCCGCGCGGGGACACAACGAAAACTCTCGCCGTCAACTCCTGCCCCCGGAGCGCGGCTGTGTCCCGCGCCGCGCGGGATCAGCCGCAGCACGCACGTTATAAGTCATCGAGAAATGTTCCTCCTTCTCCACGCGCGGCGGCGGGTCGCGCCAAACGCGGGACACAGCCGCGCTCAATTGTCGTGTGCTCACGCCTTGGCTTTCCACAGTCGCCGCGCTTTCAGCCATTCGCGGACGAGATTGCGAAACGCCGTCGCGGGCGGCGAATCATTCTGCTCCGACCACACCATGACCAAATCTACCGTGTGGGCAAGCGGGAGAGGACGATGAGCGGCTCGTTCACGAGTTCGCGCCAGGGGACGGCGGCGGTTTTTGCGAGCGGATGTCCGGCGGGAAACGCGGCGCAAAGCCGTTCGCGCAGGAGCAGCAGCGTGGGCAGCCCCAGCGCGCGAGAGGCGCCAGGACCGGGCGCGTCAACCCGATGGCGAGCCGTCCTTGCGCGACCATTTCCCAGACGCGCTCCGGGGTCCGCTCCTCCAGCACCACCGTCACGCGCGGATAACGGCAGCGGAACTCCTTCACGATCCGTCCGAGAAAAGCCTGCGTCGGGGGGCCGATGTAGCCGAGGCGCAGCTCGCCCTCCTCGCCGGCGGCGGTGCGTTGCCCGCGACGAGCTGCGCGACGTGGAGCCGGAGGGCCGCCTTGGAAAAGTTCAATTCTTACGCGACGGCTTGAAAGTAGCGCAGATGCCAGATTTCCATGGACGAGAGAGTAATGCCGCAACGGCATGACTCAGATTGTAAAAAATGATTTCCGTTGTGGGTGTTCTGCCGCCAGAATCGCCGCGACTTTGAACCTGGCAACATTCATTCCGCCGCAGCCGATGTCCGTTGAGGTGCTCCTCAACAGTTCGCATCGCGGCCTGGCTCATCACGCGCCGCTCCCTCTCCCATGAACCCCACCGCCATCGAAGGCCACCTCAAGCTCGTCCTGATCCAGTGGATGATCATCATCGCCGCCGCGTGGATTTTGGGGCGCCTCGGCAAAAAGCTCGGCCAACCGCTCGCGGTCGGAGAAATCGCCGCCGGCCTTCTGCTCGGCCCGTCCGCGCTGGGGCTCCTCTGGCCGAAGGACTGGCCACCGCTGTTTCCCAATGAAACCCAACAGTCGCTACAACTACTCGGCAAGCTCGGCCTCATCCTCCTGCTCTTCCAGGTCGGGATGGAGTTTGACTTCGGCCACCTGCGCGCGCGCTCGCGCTCGGTCTTGGCGGTGTCGCTCACGGGCTTGGTCGCGCCGGCCTTGTGCGGCCTGGCCATCGGGAAATGGCTGCACACCCACTTTGCGCCGGAGACCAATTTCTTCGGCTTCCAACTGTTCGTCTGCATCGCGCTTTCCATCACGGCGCTGCCGATCATGGGGCGCATTTTGCTGGAGATGAACCTCGAACGCACCCCGCTGGCCGCGCTGGCGATCAGCGCGGCGGCGATCGATGACGTGGCCGGATGGATCGGGCTGGCGGTCATCACGGCACTGGTCACGTCGAGCTTCGCCTGGCAGCCGCTGCTGCTCCAGGTTGGCGGCGTGCTCGGCCTGTTCCTGCTGCTCATGTATGTCGTCGGGCCGCTGCTGCGCAAACTCTGGCAGCGGCTCACCGCCGGCGCGCACGCGGGAAAAATGCCGGCGTCCTTCCTCGCGGTGCTGCTCATCGTCCTCTTCGCCTGCTGCATCGCCACCAACAAGCTGGGCATCTTCTCCATCTTTGGCGCGTTCCTGCTCGGCGTGTCCCTTCACCAGGAGACGGCGCTGGTCAAGGCGTGGCGCGCGCGCTTCAGCGACTTCGTGCTGGTGGCGCTGGTGCCGATTTTTTTCACCAACACCGGCCTGCGCACCGAACTCGGCTCGCTGAACACCGGCCTCGCCTGGCTCGCATGCGGCGTGGTGCTCCTGGCCGCGACGCTCGCCAAACTCGGCGGCTGTTTTCTCGGTGCCAGACTCACCGGCCAGCCCCTGCGGGATTCGTGGAGCATCGCGGCGCTGATGAACACGCGCGCACTCATGGCCCTCGTCGCCATCAACATCGGCTACGATCTCAAGCTGCTGCCCAAGGAGCTGTTCACGATTTTCGTCATCATGGCGCTGCTCACGACGGCGATGACGGGGCCGCTGCTGCACTGGCTACTGCCGGAGGATTTGAAGAAGCTCGTGCGCGAAGGCGGGGAGAAAGCAGGCGGCTGACCGCGCAGCCGCTCCGCAGGAAAGATGCAGTTGAACGCTTGGTCCACGACGGCCGGAGCGCGGAATTTATTCCGCTTCACCGCACTGAGATCTTGTCGGTACCGGACACCAGACGGGATGGCGCGTTGAAGCGGAATAAATTCTGCGCTCCTTCGCGTCTTGCGGCAGTTCTCCACCGCATGGTTTCGGCTCAGAGGCCCAGCAGATTCCGCGCGGCGGCGGCGATGCTGCGGGCGGTGGGCCGGTGCGTGGACCAGAGGTTCGGATGATACGGCACCGGTGTGTCCTTCGCGTTCAACCGCTGCGGCGGCGCGTCGAGCAGGCCGAAGCCTTCCGTCGCCACACGCGCGATCACTTCCGCCGTGACGCCGCCCCATGGCCACGCTTCGCCCACGCAGAGCAGTCGGCCCGTGCGCGCGACCGACGCGATCACCGTGTCGGTGTCGAGCGGCTTCACGGAACGCAGATCGACCACTTCGATTTCCGCGCCTTCGCTGACGAGTTCCTCGGCGACGGCCAGCGCCTCATGCACCATTGCGCTGTAGGCCACGATGGTCAGGTCGCGTCCGGCGCGGGCGATACGCGCCTTGCCGACGGGCATGGCCTCGGTCGGCAGGCGGTCGGCCTTGAGATGGTAGTAAAGATATTTGTGCTCGCAGAAAATCACCGGGTCATCGATCGCCACCGCTTCCAGCAGCATGCTGTAGGCGTCCTCGACCGTGGCGGGGGTCAGCACGATGATGCCGGGATAATGGGCGTAGATCGCCTCGATGCACTGGCTGTGAAACGGCCCGCTGCCCGACGTGCCGCCGAACGGCAGCCGGATGGTGATCGGACACGGCACCTGCGTGCGCCAGAAAAGCGTCGCGGCCTGGTTGACGATCTGGTTGAAGCCGACGGTCGAGAAATCCGCGAACTGCATTTCGATGATCGGCCGCATTCCCTCGATGGCCGCGCCGACCGCGCTGCCGATGATCGCGTCCTCGCTGATCGGCGCGTTGAGGACCCGGCCGGGAAATTCCTGCGCGAGATTTTTCGTGGCCTTGAACGCGCCGCCGAACGCGCCAACGTCCTGGCCGTAAATATAGACGCGCGGATCATCCGCCAGGGCGCGGGCCTGGGCTTCGCGGATGGCTTCGAGGTAGGTGATGCTCATGCGGGGGAGGAGGAGGAAACATCGAATATCGAACATTCAACATTCAAGGCCCAGTGGCCGATGGCCCGCGAACCTTGGGTGTTGGATGTTGAATGTCGAATGTCGAATGTTTTCAATTTTGAAATCACGGGTTCTCGCTCCTCAGTTCGCCCAGATGCTCCGAGGCCAGCGCGCGCCAGTCTTCCTTGAACGGATCGGGCGTCGGTTCGCGCTGCACGATGGCCACGGCCTCCTCGATGTTTTTAATTTTTTCCGCGCGCCACGTTTCGATGCTCTTCGCGTCGGCCCATTGGTTTTGCAGCAAAAATTCTTCGGCGACCTTCAGGCAGTCCCGGCCCAGCGGAGATTGCTTGAGCTCGGGGTCGATGTAGCCGGCGTCGTCGTGCTCGCCGTGGCCGCAGAGGCGCAGCAGATGCGCGACGATGAGTTGCGGGCCGCTGCCGGCGCGCGCGCGGGCGACGGCGGCGCCGACCGTCTGCAAACACGCCTCCAGATCGGTGCCATCGACCGAGTGGCCAGTGACGCCGTAGCCGAGGGCCTTGTCCACCAGCGCGCGGCAGGCGAATTGTTGCGAAGACGGTGTAGAGTAGGCGTATTGATTGTCCGCCACGACGAGGACGAGCGGGAGTCTTTCAATGGCGGCCTGGTTCAAACTTTCATGAAACGCGCCGGTGGAGGTGCCGCCCTCGCCGAGACAGGTCGCGCCGACCGCGCCGGTTTTTCCCTGGAGACGCCGGCCGAGCAGCGCGCCGTTGACCACGGAAATCATCGCGCCGAGGTGGGAGATCATCGGCAAATAGCCTTCGCGCGGCTTACCGCGATGCACGTTACCGTCGCGCCCGCGCATCGGGCCGAGCGGCGATCCCATGTAGGTGCGCACCGCGTCCAAGATCGTTTCACCGAAGGCGAGGCGGCCGGCCTGATCGCGGATGAGCGGCGCGAAAATGTCCCCGGGGCGCAGCGACTGGCCGACGGCGACGCTCAGCGCTTCCTGGCCTTTGCCGAGAAAGACGCCGCCGTGGATTTTCCCGGCGCGGTAGAGGCTGGCGAACTTTTCGTCGAGCAGCCGCGCGAGCAGCATGACGCGGAACGCCCGCACGAACTCGTCGCGACGCGGAGCCGCCTCGACAGTGGCGGCCGGGCTGGGAGCGATTTGAACCATGCGGCTATTTAGGACAGTTTGCCCGGTCGAGGCAATCGTTTCTTCTGACGCGCCGGGGCATCAATGCCCGGCCTTGATCACGATGTCACCCGGGCCTTTGACTTTGACGCAGCAGGTCAGGCGCTGTTTCTCCGGGTCCTTGTTCCACTGATCGAGCACGTCGAGTTCTTCGGGCGTCGGCTCGTCGAGGTTTTCCATACCGCTGACAACATCGACAACGCAGGTACCACAGGAGCAGTTGAAGCAGCCGGCTTCCATTTCCACTCCGGCCGCTTCACCGGCGTCGAGCAGCAGGACGCCCGGCTCGACGACGGTGGAAACATTGGCGGGCAACACGGTGACTTTGGGCATAAACATTGTGATCAACAACTGAACGCGAGCAGGATACCCGCCCGCACCGCGCGAAGTCAACGAACGCGCTCGTTTGAATCGTTTGGATTCGCACTTTCCCCGTTTCCCCGCAGCCGGCGCGAAAAAAATAATTAAAAACTCTTGCCAGCGAAACTTCCCCCACTATATTAGGATTCTAATCGGAACGCGGGGTGGAGCAGCCTGGTAGCTCGTCAGGCTCATAACCTGAAGGCCGTGGGTTCAAATCCCACCCCCGCAACCAAGTCCCTTCCTTCCCCAAAAAAATGTTGAGTTTCACCACCTCTTTCAACAATCTCCCGCACATTGCAGGCAGGCGTTTAATCCAGCCCATGGTCCGGGCGGCAAGACCCGCACGTTGCCGGAACACCGATGTGAATTCCCCTGCCGCCGCATCACACTCATAAAATTATGTCCACACTCAACGTCAAACCAGCCGATTCCTGCGCCTATGACATGCTCGCCCTCGGCGAAATCATGCTCCGCCTCGACCCCGGTGAAGGCCGCGTCCGCACCGCCCGCGAATTCAAAGTCTGGGAAGGCGGCGGCGAATACAACGTCGCCCGCGGCCTTCGCCGCTGCTTCGGCCTCAAGACCGCCGTCGCCACCGCTTTTGCCGACAACGACGTGGGCCGCCTCCTCGAAGATTTTATTTTGCAGGGCGGCGTCGATACGCAGTTCATCAAATGGGCCGCCTTCGACGGCATTGGCCGCGTCACCCGGAACGGCCTCAACTTCACCGAACGCGGCTACGGCGTGCGCGGCGCGGTCGGCATTCCGGATCGCGGCAACACCGCCGCCAGCCAGCTCAAGGCCGGCGATTTCGACTGGGACCACATCTTCGGCAAGCTCGGCGTGCGCTGGCTCCACACCGGCGGCATCTTCGCCGCGCTCTCCGACACCACGCCCAAGCTTGTCATCGAGGCTGTGCAGAAGGCCAAGCAACACGGCACCATCGTCAGCTACGACCTCAACTACCGCCCCTCACTCTGGAAAAGCATCGGCGGACTCAAGAAAGCGCAGGAAGTGAACCGCGAGATCGCCCAATACGTCGATGTCATGATCGGCAACGAGGAAGACTTCACCGCCTCGCTCGGCTTCCACGTCGAAGGCGCGGATGAAAATCTCCTCCGCATCGACATCTCCGCCTTCCAGCAGATGATCGAAACTGCGGTGAAAACTTTTCCCAACTTCAAAGTCGCCGCCACCACCCTGCGCGCCGCCAAGACCGCCACCATCAATGACTGGGGCGCGATTTGCTACATGGACGGAAAATTCCACCAGTCCCGCCAATACCCCGACCTCGAAATCCTTGACCGCGTGGGCGGCGGCGACAGCTTCGCCTCCGGCCTCATCTACGGCCTGATGACCACCGGCGACGGCCAGAAAGCGGTGGACTACGGCGCGGCCCACGGCGCGCTGGCCATGACCACGCCCGGCGACACCTCCATGGCCGACAAGGCCGAAGTCGAGAAGCTAATGAAGGGCGGCGGAGCTCGCGTGCAACGTTGATCCGGGGCGCCAGTTTCCACCGCGGCGCAAACAAAAATCTCATGCTCAACCTCAACCAACTCTTCCGTAACAACCAAGCCTGGGCTGCCCACATCCTTCGCCGCGACCCCGCGTTCTTCCAAAAACTTTCCGGGCAACAATCCCCCGCCTACCTCTGGATCGGCTGCTCGGACAGCCGCGTGCCGGCCAATGAAATTGTCGGCCTCCTCCCCGGCGAACTCTTCGTTCACCGCAACATCGCCAACCTCGTCGTCCACACCGACCTCAATTGCCTCTCCGTGATGCAATTTGCCGTCGATATTCTCAAGATCCGCCACATCATCGTCTGCGGACACTACGGCTGCAGCGGCGTCCTGGCCGCACTCCGCCGCGACCGCCTCGGTCTGAGCGACAACTGGCTGCGCCACGTCCAGGACGTCCGCCAGAAACACGAGCAGACCATCGAGACCGCCGGCGGCGAAGCCTCCAACCGCCTCTGCGAACTCAACGTCATCGAACAAGTCCTCAACGTCTGCCACACCTCCATCGCCCGCGACGCCTGGGAGCGCGGCCAGGAACTCACCGTCCACGGCTGGATTTACGGGCTGCAAAACGGCCTGCTCCGCGACCTCCACATCACCGTGGACAACTTCGAGCAAACCCTCCCCGCCTACCACGCCGCCGTCTCCGCCCTTCCCCCCGCCCCGTAGCGCCGGCCGGCCCGCCGGCCGCAGAGGGCGCGCGTCCCGCCGCCCGAACCACGCCCGGAACTTTTCCAAGCGTGAGCACTTCAACCCACGCCCCACGCCCATGCCCCACGCCCCCCCCCATCCGCGCAACCTAAAGCTTGCGACTGCCCGGCGTGTTGCCATTCTTTCCGCATGAACAACTACGTGGCTATCGCCATCGGCCTCACGCTCGGCGGATTCATCGGCTGGCTCCTCGGCTCCCGCCGCGCCACCGTGGCTCCCGCCGACGCCCGCGTGGAAGGCGAACTCCGCGCGCAGCTCATCCAGCGCGAGGCCGAGCAGCAGCAAACCCGCATCCAGCTTGAGCGCGCCAGCGACGAGCGCTCGTCCGCGCTGGCCCACCAAACCGCCGCCGAAAAACAGCTCGCCGAACTCCGCCAGTTTGCCGGCCAGGGCGAAGCTGCGCTCCACGAACAGCGCGGCCAGTTGGCCCAGGCCACCACCCGGCTCGCCACCGCCGAGGCCCGCCTCACCGCCACGGAAAATTTGCTGGCCCAGCAAAAATCCGCGCACGAGCAAAATCTCGCCGCCGCCAGACAGGCGCAGGAAAAGGCCCTGGCCGATTTGCGCGACGCCTTCAAGGCTCTGAGCGCCGACGCGCTGAAGCAGTCCGCACCAGATTTTCTAAGGCTGGCGGAGCAGTCGTTCGGCAAGTTTCAGGAGACGGCCAAGGGCGATCTCGCGCAACGGCAGGAGGCCATCAAGGGACTGGTCGAGCCGCTCAAGCAGCAGTTGGAGACGTACCAAAAGAATTTGCAGTCCAACAGCGCCGCGCAGTCCTCCACGCTGGGCGAGGTGAAGAAACAGTTGGAGCTACTCTCGCAGCAGAGCACGACGCTCGCGCAGGAGACGCAGCAGTTCCGGCTCGTGCTGCACTCGAACCAGGCGCGCGGTAAATGGGGCGAGGAAACGCTGCGGCGCGTCGTCGAGGCGGCGGGCATGAGCGCGCATTGCGATTTTACGGAGCAGGCCACGTCGGGCGAAAACCGCCCCGACCTCGTCGTGAACCTGCCAGGCGACCGCTTCATCATCGTGGACGCGAAGGTGCCCGACTTCGATTTTCTCAACGCGCTGGAATCCGCCGAGCCGGTGAAGCGCACGGAGGCGCTCGTCGCCCATGCCACCAAGTTGAAGGCGACGATCAAGGCGCTGGCCGACCGCGATTATCCGAGCCAGTTCAAGAACGCGCTGGATTACGTCGTGCTCTTCGTGCCGGCGGAGTCGCTGTTCAGCGCGGCGCTGGAGGGCGACCACGACCTGATCGTGTGGGCTGCGGAGAAACGGATTTTGCTGGCCACGCCCGCCTCGCTCATCGCGCTGCTGCGTTCCGTAAGCGTGAGCTGGCAGCAGCACGCGCAGACGGAGAACGCGCAGAAAATTGCCGAGGCCGCGCAGGAGCTGTTCACCCGCATCGTCACCTTCACGGAGCATCTGGAAAAAATCCGAGGCGGACTGGAGATGGCCAACCGCGCCTTCAACCAGGCCGTGGGCAGCTACGAGTCGCGCATCAAGCCTTCCGGCGAAAAATTGCAAAAGCTCGGTGGCGATGTGCAAGGCAAGGAACTGGCCGACGTGCCCCCGCTGGACGCCACGCTGCGCCTGCCGTCATCAAGCTAGTGGCGCAGCCGTCCCGCCCGTGACGACCGCGAACGATTCAGGGGCGGGACGCCGACCCCACCAACCTGACCCTCACCGCAGATTCCCGCCGTTGTAAAAATTCGTCGTGCCGTCGCGCGAGACGATGATGAGGTGAAAATCGTTCGTCGTCGGGGCGAACCCGGCCAGATACCGCCCCACCGCGCGATAGCTGCGCGGTTCCGGCAGCGGCGGCACGCCGAGGTGCAGCACCGCCCAGCCTTGATAGTTGACCACCCACGGCCCCTGCCGCTCCGGATCGTACCGGTCGGTCATCGGGTTGAGCATTTTTTGAATGTGCGGCGGCAGCCGCTCCGCCAGGGCCACGCTCACGAACATGTCGGCCTTGGCGAGATTTCCCGAGTAGAGCGAGAAGGACAAATACGAATCCCACCAGCCGGCAAAACTCAGCACCGGCAGGAGGCATAACAACACCGTCGCCACCGTCCCGGCAGTTGAATGGCGCAGTTCATGCCACGCCGCCGCGAGCCGGACCGGCGGGAACAAAATCAACACGAACAGCGGCATCGCAACGTTCCAAGGCCAGACGATGAAATTATGCCGGTGCCCGAGCGGCCCCAGCACCAGCAGCGCGACGACATGCACGGCAACCGTGGTCACGATGGCGGGGTGTCGGCAGAATGGGATCCACAGACCCAGACCGATGAACACTTCGATCACCGGCGTGGCCGCGAGCGCCGCCTTCGCCACCGGCCACACCACGGCGGGCAGCCAGGTGGTCATCGGTTGCAGGAAGAATGGGACGACCGTCTCGTAGAAACCGCCGTTGCACTTTTGCAGTCCGCTCCAGACATAGGCAGCGGAGACCGCGAACCGCATCGCCGCCTGCGCGGTTGCTGCCGGGAGGAGGGTGAAGGCGAGCATCACCCAGTACAAATAAAACCACGGCTGGCAACGGTTCTGGTCGCCCAGCACCAGCCAGAGGGAGCCGGTCAGGAAAAAAAGAATCGTCGGCCGGTGAAACCAGACCGAGAGGACGAGCGAGAGGAGGACCGCACCGAAAATGAATTTGTCCCACGGCGCGGGCAGCGCTGGAAACCAGTCCGCCACGGGCACCAGCGGATAGAGTCGCGAGTTCCCCCACAACGGCGCGCTGGCCAACATCCCGAGCAGACACGCCGCCAGCAGCACCACTCGCAGCCAAACGGCACGCCGGGCAAGACCGGCAAATGGAACAGACCAGAGCATGCGCGAACCTTAGCCGGGACCGGCTTCCGAACGAATCAGAAAATGGGCGGGCGCAACTGTAGCGGCGGGCATCTCGCCGCCCGGATTCGGCGTGAGCGTTTCGGGGCGTTTAGAACAGTCCTTCGGCGTGCTATCTCCGCGGCTTTTTTCCGCCGGGCTGGAAGCCGCGGCTCCACGGCCGCGGAACGCCCGCCGCTACGGGGCTTCCGCCATCGCCGGCTTCATCGCAGGACGTAGCTCCTCGCCGCGCGCGAACCAGCTTCGCCAGCCTTCGGTAATTTCCAGCCAACCCCATTGCACCGTGGC